>NZ_RAWN01000092.1:0-34550 GCF_003668895.1 Corallococcus sp. AB045 | reverse complement strand
TCTACACTCGACTAGTCGTCGGCAGCGTCAGATGTGTATAAGCGACACGCCTTGAAGCCGCGGCAGCGGCCACACCTTCCGGGTGTGGCCCTCGCGGATCAGGTGGCGAAGCTAGGCACCCACCCCGGGACTGCCAACCGCCTCACCGTGGGAAAAACAGGGGAATTGCCCTCCAGAACGTCCACTGGATGGCACCACCCGCGCCCTCCACGGCGGAAGACTTCAGAATTTCGGAATCCGCAACGTCTTGCTGATCATCGCGCTGCCGCTGGCCACATAGAGCAGCGCCAGCGGGTGCAGCGTGAGCGGTCCCAGGTTCCACACCCCGCCCCACAACGCGGCGCCAATGCGGCCCTGCCACGTGGCCGCCGCCAGCACCATCACCAGCAGCAGGCTGGTGGGGATGGGGGTGCCCTCGAAGTACTTCACCTTGCCGGTGCCGTCCGACAGCTCCGCGGACGTGACGTTGAAGCGCGCCAGGCGGCTGATGCCGCACGCGACGAAGTAGAGCAGCGCCGCCACGTCCAGGTTGCCGCGCAAGCCCACCGCGAACGCCAGCGCCGCGGGCGCCATGCCAAAGGAGATGACGTCCGCCAGCGAGTCCAGGTCCGCGCCCAGCGGCGACTTGCGGAAGCGCCACCGGGCGATGCGGCCGTCCGCCACGTCCATCGCCAGCGCCACCGGCATCAGGCAGAACGCCACCCACAGCCAGCGTGGGTTGTTCGTGGCCAGCGATTGCATGGCCGCCAGGATGGCCCCCGCGCCGGCGAAGCCGTTGCCGAGCGTGACGAAGTCCGCCAGCACGAAGGTGCGAATCATGGAGAAGTGGCGGCGCTGGCGGCGGGCCGCGGGCGACGACGAGGGCTCGGGCGTCATGGCTCCCGTGTAACACACACCGTCTTTCCGGCTTTCCCAAACCCACGACGCGACGCATCCGCGCGTTTCACCTCCATGGAAAAGTCAAATCCCAGAAACATTGACCGGCGAATCGCCACCTTCCTAGTCTCCGGGCCGCCATGCCCGAGAACATCCCCGATAATCTTCCTCCTCGCGGAGGGTTCCGTTCTGTCCGGACCCGCCGTCTTTCTCTTTCCCTGATCGCGTCCCTGGCGCTGGTGGCCACCACCACCGGCTGTGAGGATGATCCCAAGCCAGTCGATCCGGGGCCCACCCCGACGACCCCGAAGTACACGGCGAAGATCAAGCGCACCTCCTACGGCATTCCGCACATCACCGCGGACAGCTACGCCAGCCTGGGCTTCGGCCAGGGCTATGCCTTCGCGCAGGACCACGTCTGTACGCTGGCGGATCAGATCCTCAAGGTGCGCGGCGAGCGCGCGCGCTTCCTGGGTCAGGGCGCGGGCAACCGGCACGTGGGCTCTGACATCGCGTACCGGGCCATGGACCTGATGGGGCGCGCGGAAGCCGCCTTCCCCACCCTGTCGCAGGAAGTGCAGGACATGGTCACGGGCTACGTGGCCGGCTACAACAAGTACCTGGAGGACGTGCCCGCGGACGCCCGTCCCGCCGAGTGCGCCAACGCGGCCTGGGTCAGGCCCATCAGCACCGTGGACCTGCTGGCGTACAACACGGACCTGACGCTGCTGGCGGGCATCAACGCGCTGGCGCTCACCATCCCGTCCGCCACCCCCCCCACCGTGGGCGCGCAGTCCGTGGACCCGAAGCAGGCCGCGCTGCGCCCGCAGATGCCGTCGCTGGAGGAGCTGCAGCGGCTGAAGCTGGCGGACTTCGGCAGCAACGGCTGGGCCATTGGCGGTGAGCGCACCGACAACGGCAAGGGCATGGTCATGGCCAACCCGCACTTCCCCTGGGAAGGCGAGCTGCGCCTGTGGGAGAGCCAGCTGACCGTGCCGGGCCAGATGAACGTCTACGGCGTGGGCCTCATGGGCGTGCCGGCGGTGCTCATCGGCTTCAACGAGAACGTGGGCTGGACGCACACGTTCTCCTCCGGCCAGCGCGCGACGATGTACCAGCTGCAGCTCGTGGACGGGAAGCCGACCGTCTACAAGTACGGCAGCGAGGAGCGCCAGATGACCTCCAAGACCTTCACCGTCCTGGTGAAGCTGTCCGAAGGGTCGCTGACGAACTACTCGCAGACCGTCTGGTTCAGCCACTACGGCCCGATGATCGCCTTCCCGGACTCGGCCGCGCCGAGCTTCCCCCCCGGCACGCTGGGCTGGAACACCAAGACGGCGCTCACGCTGCGCGACGCCAACATCGACAACACCAAGTTCCTGGACCAGTTCCACGGCATGAACAAGGCCAAGTCCCTGGCCGAGTTCAAGGACGTCTACAACACCCAGCAGGGCCTGCCCTGGGTGAACACCATGTTCGCCGACAAGGACGGCAACGCCTGGTACACGGACGCCACGCCCACGCCCAACCTCTCCAAGGACGCGTACACGAAGTGGCTCACCGAGGCGACCACGGGCTCCAACCCCCTCACCGCCGGCATCTTCCAGGGCCTGGGCTTCGTGATGCTCAACGGCAGCGACCCGGCCAATGAGTGGCAGGTGGAGCCGGGCTCGCGCAGCCCCGGCCTCGTGCCCTTCGCCAAGGTGCCGCAGCTGGACCGCAAGGACTTCGTCTTCAACGCGAACGACAGCTACTGGCTGGCCAACCCCGCCGCGCCGCTCACCGGCTTCTCCCCGCTGCACGGCCTGGAGAACTTCCCCCAGTCGCCGCGCACGCGCATGAACGCCACGGTCCTCACGGAGGTCAGCGAGACCGGCGCCTCCGGCGCGGACGGCAAGTTCAGCCACGAGGAGCTCAAGGCGGCCGTGTTCAGCAACCGCAGCAGCATGGCGGAACTGCTGCTCGCGTCCGTGGTGGAGCGCTGCACGGGCAAGACGACGGTGACCTACAACAACACCGCCGTGGACATCAGCCAGGCCTGCGCGCTGCTGACTGGCTGGAACGGCCGCTACGACGTGGACCAGAAGGGCGCGTTCGTGTTCCGCGAGTTCCTGGGCGCGTACACCAACGGCAACCTCCAGAACGCGGGCCCGCTGTTCTCCGTGGGCTTCAACCCGGCCAGCCCCATCACCACGCCCAACACCCTGACGCCCGCGCCCGCCACGGGTGACGACCCGGTGCTGGTGAAGCTGGCGCAGGCCGTCTTCACCATCGGCCGCTCCACCAACGCGCTGGACAAGACGCTGGGCCAGGTGCAGTTCACCACCCGCGCGGGCGCCCCCATCCCCCTGCACGGCGGCATGCACCGCGAGGGCGTCACCAACGTGATGTCCTTCGGCGCCGCCCGCACCACGGTGTTCGACTTCGCCCAGCCCCACACGGCCTCGTACAACGCCAACACCCTGCTGGCGAAGGAGGGCTACCCCATCAACAACGGCAGCTCCTTCATCATGGCGCTCCAGTTCACCGACGCGGGCCCCACCGCCAGCGCCGTGCTGACCTACAGCCAGTCCGGCGACCGCAAGTCCCCGCACCACTCGGACCAGACCCGGCTGTACTCCCAGAAGCAGTGGCGCCCCATCCTGTTCACGGACGCGCAGATCAACGGCGACGCGAACCTGGTGGAGACCACCGTCTCCGGCGGGTAACCGCGTCCGTCTGACGGCCTGAAGCCTCTGGAAGGCCCCGGGAGCCACCGTGCTCCCGGGGCCTTCTTGTTTTCACGGGGAGTCGCCGTTGAAACTTGTCACATGGATTGAAATAGGCAGACAGGGCGGTCGGCCCTGGCGTCTGGGTTCAGCATCCGTTAGCGGACAACCCAGGGGACCTTTGAGGCGAACACACAGTCCGTGACGCCGTCAGGGCTGAGCGGATGTGTCGTCTCAGCAATGTCAGCCTTCAGGGCTAGTTTCTTGACCGCGGCTGAAGAGCAGGATGTCCCTCAGGCCCAGGGAGAAAGCCCGGACGCGTACCGACCGGGACGGCCGCTGGGTCCGACACGAAGGAGTCGCGAACGCCATGGCACTTCCGGTCTACAAGACAGACGTCATCGACAAGGTGTTCTTCCTGCGCTGGGACGCTCCACCGACGCCGGAAGAGATACAGGCGGTGTTCCAGAAGATGCAGGCCGCCTACCAGCAGCACCAGCAGCAGCCGCTGGTGCTGGTGACAATCGCGGGAGCGAAGTCCGCGGTCCCCAACAGCGAGCAGCGCCGGCACCTGTCCAACATGCTGTCGGACGCGCGGGCGCTGTTCTCCGAAATCCACGTCATCATCGAAGGCAACGAGCTACAGCACAACCTCCAGCGCGTCATCGTGTCGGGGATGCTCATCGTCACGCGCACGTATGACGACCAGTTCATCCGCGTGCACAAGAACGCGGACGGGGCGGCGGGCTTCATCGCCCGGCGGCTGGGCGTGGATGGCTCGCAGGTGGTGAACGAAGCGCGGTCGCGCGGCGTGGTGATGTAGTCCCCGGGGGGATTCGGGGGCCCTGCAGAGGGCCCCCGGCCCCGGAGAGAGAAGCCTTCTTAGCGGGCGACTTTTCAGCCCCTCGCGCCCTGCCCCACCGGGCGGGCCGGACGGGTGGCGCTGACGGAGCCGCGCACGTAGCGGTGGTCGAAGAGGTCCACGTAGAGGTACTCGGGCCAGGACACCATCGCGCGAGCCCCCAGCATCACGCCTCGCATGATTTCACTCACCATCAGCCCCGCGGCGGTGGTGGCGCCAATCACGCACGTGGGCGCGTGGCCCTTCCCCTGGTAGCAGGCATCCATGTACTCCTGGAGCATGTAGCTGCCCAGGTGCGGGATGATCTTCGGCAGGTCGATGCGGCCGTCCGGCAGGATGAAGAGCTCCTCGTAGAGCGGCGCGTCCGGCTGGAAGACGTGGAGCGCGGCGCCAAAGCCCAGCATCAGCCCGGTCATGATGGGGATGCCCAGTTGCCGGCACGTCTGGTGGAGCGACTCCTTGGCGCGGGCCCCCGCGATGTCGATGACCTCCACCACGTAGTCCACCGGCGGCAGGCCGCCCAGGCCCTTGAGCACGTCCGCCACGTTGGCGTCGGTGATGCCCTCCTTCACCTTCTGCACGCGCAGGTCCGGGTGGATGTCCCGGCACATGCGCTCCACCACGTCCACCTTGTGCTGGCCCAGGGTGCTTTCGAAGCAGCCAATCTGCCGGTTGATGTTGTGGCGCTCGTACACGTCGAAGTCCGCGAGCGTCAGACAGCCGAAGCCCAGGCGCGCCAGGTCCACCGCGCACTGGCCTCCGGCGCCGCCCACGCCGGCGACGAGCACGTGGGTGCTGGCGAGCTTGTCCATGGTCTGCGGGTGGAGGACACCCAGGTTGCGCTGGAAACGGGGATTCACGTTCGTCATGGAAGGGCTCCCTACTTGCGCATGCAGACGTAGAAGTTCTCGCCGTAGTAGTCGTCGCCGTCGGCCACCAGCGCCTCGCTGAAGCCCACCTTCTCCAGGAGCTTCACCGCCTGGTCCGTGTCCAGGAAGGTGACCATCTCGTTGGGATCCGTGGTGAGCTTCTGGGCGCAGGTGCGGTGGTGGTTCACCGCGCGCTGAAGGCTCTCCGTCCAGCGCCCCTGGGCCTCCCACTCCCGGATGGAGTTCTTCAGCACCAGCTCCAGGTCGGGCCGGGGCCGCTTGTTGCTCGTCATGCACAGGACGCCGCCGGGCTTCAGGTGCGTCCAGGCCTCGCGCAGCACGGCCTCCGGGTCCTTCACGTAGAAGAGGACGTTGTTCATCACCACCGCGTCCGCGGCCCCCTCCACCTCCAGGGGGAACTGCGTCACGTCTCCGGGCAACAGCGTCCAGCGGGCGCGCACCGCCTCCGGCTCCTTCGCGCGGCGGCGCACCGCCAGGGCCAGCATGGCCTGGTTGTTGTCGAAGCCGACGACGCGCTGCCCACGCCGTACCAGGGGCTCGCTCACGAGCCCCGTGCCACACCCCGCGTCGATGACGTAGGAGCGCTCCCGGGTGTCGCGGAGGATCTTCTCGCGCTGCCGCTGGTAGCACGGCAGCTCGGGGATCATCTGATCGTAGCTGTGCGCGAAGTCGTTCCAGATGTTGTCGACGAAGACGGTCTCGGGCATGGGTCCTCCCCCTCCGAGGGGAGTCAGGGTGAGACCCGTTGTTGTCTCCCGTCCCACCGCCCCCATGCGATTGCCCCGTCGTCTTCCCCTAACATCCAGGACTTGCCTGTTTCAGATGTATGTGTTGGATTGAATGAACCAACACACCCTGGCGGGCCGGCGGGGGGGCCGTTCAGTCCAAAGGGACCCGCACCATTCGTGGTCCGCATGTCTCAGTATTGAAGCACGCGGAGTCCTGCGTTTCTTCACTCGGAGGGTGCCGGGACAGGCGTCCGGCGACCTTCACCCGTGAAGCATGCCCTGCGGGGCAACACCAATGAAATCAACCCTTTGGGGCCTGGCGCGGAAGGTGCTCTGGGAAGGCCTGCATCGGGAGGCACCGGGTGTCAGAGCCTGGCGCTTGTCTGCGTGGGGGACCCTCAATGCGAGCCGAGGTCGGTATGCGTGGGACGTTGAGCCTGTGGGTGGTGGTGGTGCTGTTCGTGGCGCTGCGCGCGAATCCGGGGGACGCGCACGAGGTGGCAGTCCAGGCGGATCCGTGGTCGCGGTCGCTGGTGTCGTCGGGCCTGATGGCCTCCAGCACGAAGCGCGAGGCGCTGGGTGGTGGGCTTGCGCACTACAGCTGGAAGGTGCGGGTGGGCGCGGGGAAGTACGACGCCATCACCGTGCACCGCGTGGTGCGCGAGTCCTACCCGTGGATTCCGGCGCGCAGCAGCCGGGCGGTGTTCATGGTGCACGGGGACCTGTGGGGCTTCGTGCCCGCGTTCCTCACCAACACCTGCGTGACGACGATGCCGGAGAACCGCTCCATGGCGGCGTACCTGGCGAGCCAGGACGTGGACGTGTGGGGCCTGGACCTGCGCTGGGTGGGCGTGCCGGAGGCGGAGACGAACTTCCAGTTCATGGAGGGCTGGAACATGCAGTCGCACGTGAAGGACCTGGGCACGGGCCTGGCGCTGGCGGACGTGGTGCGGCGGCTGGGCGGCAACGGCGGCAATGACCGGATGTTCCTCCTGGGCTGGAGCCGGGGCGCGACCATGGGGTACGCGTACCTGGACGGGGAGTCGCAGCTCCCGCGCGCCCTGCGCCGGGTGGACGGCTTCGTGCCCATGGACATGGTGCTGCGCTACGGGCCGGAGGCGGCCGAGCAGCGCCAGTGGGCGTGCCAGCGGTACGAGGCGCTCCAGGCCGCCCGCGACGAGGGCCGCACGGAAGGGGGCCTCTTGGGGCCCGCGCCGGGCATGCCGGTGAAGACCATTGGTGAGCTGGCGAACCGCGCTCCCAACGCTCCGTCCCCGCTGGCCCCGGCGGGCTTCGCGGGCCCGGTCCGGCCCACCAACCGGAAGTTCGCGGTCATCGCCGCCGGGCGGACCGGGGCGCTGCTGGCGCCGCTCCAGCCGATCACTCCGGGCTACCACCTGGCGGGCAGCGTGCCGGACACCGCCGGCCTCCCGGACCGGACGGCCTTCACGTCGGAGCCCACCCTGTTCGACTACCTCCAGCTGGCGGTGCCCTACCAGAGCCTCAACGAGGTGGTGGAGACGGAGAAGCAGCTGTGCGGCCTGGACGTGCCCTACGACGACCACCTCAAGGACGTGAAGGTGCCGGTGCTGTACGTGGGCGCGGCGGGCGGCGTGGGCCGCTACGGCGAGTACTCCACGCGCCTGCTGGGCAGCACGGACGTCACCCGCATCATCGTGCGCAGCCGCCCGGAGGAGGAGCGCGCGCATGACTTCGGCCACGCGGACCTGTTCCTCGCCCGGGACGCGCGCGTGCGCGTGTGGCAGCCCATCCTCCAGTGGATGCGGGCGCACTGACGGCGCGTGGAGGGCGGAGGGCTACTCCGCCTTCCACAACCCGTGGCGCCGGGCCCGGCGGCCCAACGTCACGGGGTCCATGCCCAGGGCCACGGCGGCGCGGCGCAGGACGCCGCCGTGGCGCTCCAGGGCCTCGCGGATGAGGTCGCGCTCCACCTGCTGGAGCCGGGCCCTCAGCGAGCCGTCCCCCGTGGGGTCCGCCCGGGGCACCGAGTTGTTGAGGAGCGCGGGCGGCAACAGGCGCCGGGTGAGCATCTCCCCGGGCCGGGACAGGAGCACCGCCCGCTCCACCACGTTGCGCAGCTCGCGCACGTTGCCCGGCCAGCCGTAGCCGTGCAGCACCTCGTCCGCGTCCGGGGCCACCCCCGTGGCGGAGCGCTTGAGGGTGCGGTTGAACTGCTCCACGAAGGAGCGGGCCAGCTCCGGGATGTCCTCCGGGCGCTCGCGCAGGGGCGGGATGTCGATGGTGAAGCTGTTGAGCCGGTAGAAGAGGTCCGCGCGGAAGCGGCCGGCGCGCACCTCCTCGCCCAGGTCCCGGTTGCTCGCGGCCACCACACGCACGTCCACGTGGCGCACCTGGGTGCCACCCACCGGGCGGACGTCGCCCGTCTCCAGCACGCGCAGCAGCTTCGCCTGGAGGTTGGGCGTGGTGTTCTCAATCTCGTCCAGGAAGATGGTGCCGCCGTTGGCGAGCACGAAGAGGCCCGGGTGGTCCGACACCGCGCCGGTGAAGGCCCCCTTCACGTGGCCGAACAGCTCGCTCTCCAGCAGCGTCTCCGTGAGCGCGCCGCAGTCCTGGACGACGAGCGGCAGGTCCCCCCGGCCGGAGAGCCGGTGGAGGATGCGCGCCAGCACCTCCTTGCCGGTGCCCGTCTCGCCCTGCAGCAGCACCGCCACCCGGTGGGGGGCCACCAGGCGCACCATCTCCATCACCCGCTGCATGGGCGGGCTGCGAAAGCCCACGTCCTCCCCGTGGCGGCCCACGCCCACCACCGGCGTCTGGGCCAGCGCGCGCTCGCGCAGGAGGTTGCGCTCCAGCTCCAGCGCCATGCGCCACTGCTCCATGCGGAAGCCGTGCTCGCGCCCCGCCTGGAGCACCGCCTCGCGCATGGCCTCCGGGCCCGGCCAGGCCCCCGGCGCCCGGTAGATGCGGCCGGAGTTGAAGAGCGCCACCAGCCGCTCGGGGGCCGCCGGGGCGCAGTAGACGATGCGCGAGGCCAGGTCGCTGGGCGGCCCCGCCCCCGTGGGGTCCACCTCCTCGCGCAGCTCCGCCAGGGACTCCACCAGCGCGAGCGCCCGCGACTCGTCCTGGCCGCACACCAGCAGCACCGCCATGTCCCCGCGCGTGAGCAGCGCGTGCACGTCCTCCGCGGTGGCGGCGAAGTGCGGCGTGGCCACGCCGTCCAGGGCCTGGCGCACCGCGCGTGACTCGTCATCCGAGGCGAAGGCAGCCACCACCTGCAGGTGGGACGTGGCCAGGTAGCGCGCCAGCTTCACGCCGTCCGCCGCGTCGAAGGCGCCGAAGCTGATGCCCAGCGCCGCGACGGTGCCCCCGCCGCTCGCCGTGTCGTGGCGCCAGCGCACCGTGCCGTGCACCCGCACGTGCGCGCCCGTGTCCGGCAGCGAGAAGGCCATCTCCACCGGCTCGTTCTCGTGCGGGCCCTCGGAGGGGCGGCGCGGCGTGGCGATGAGCCCGATGCCCGTCTCGCTGATGTTCACGGACCAGCAGCCATGCAGCGCCGGCTGGGTCACCACCTTCACGTACAGCGGCTTGCGCTCGCTCCGGGGCACCTGCTCGGACGCGGGGCGCGACATGGGGTGCGTCACTCGACCGGCCTCATGGCCGCCGCGCGGCGGGCTTCCTGGAAAAATACGGACATCGCGGACGGGTTTCTGCCTGATTCTCCCGTCATCGCAAGTCGGCGGCAAAGAGGATGTCCCCACGGCACGTCGCAAGTGGACACGGGTCCAAAACGCCCTGCCCGAAACGACGGCTCGCGCGTTCCCACACCGCACCACAACCGACGGCACGACACGCCCGTGCTCCGGCGGTGCGCATCCCACGCGACGCGCCGTATCGCCCCTTCCGGTGTGTTGAAGGATTTCAACCGGGCCGTCTGAAATTGATGTCTGTCTTTCGGATTTGAACCTGCCCAGCGTGCAAGCGGGTTCAGCGTCGCTTGTGTTCGAAATAGAACTTCGATATTCGGTTTATCACCTTGGAGCACGGCAGGCTTTCCCCTCGCTGCCGGATGGAGCACCGAACACACGCCACATTGTCTTTCTCCTCCCGTCGACGCGGCCCTGTGGAACAGGTCCGGGAGCACGAGAGGGGATTGCCCCGCCGTAAAGCCAGACACCCCCCAGCCATGCCCCTGTCTCCTGTCGTTGGAGCATGGCCTTTCACTGCCTGTCCTTTCCCCCTGGGCCAACCCCTTGAAGAAAACCCTCCTCCTGGTTGAAACGTTGTTCGTCCTGGGCGCCGCTGGTTGTGGCGCTCCGGATGGTTCCCTTCCGGCGGAAGACCGCCAGCCGTCGCTCGAGTCGTCCGGCGAGGACCTCACCACCACCGGCTGCACGCAGCTCACCCCCACCAGCGTGAAGGCCAGCGGCGACGACGGCACCGGCAGCGTCGCGGCGAACACGCTGGATGATCAGCTCACCACGCGCTGGAGCAGCCTGGGCAAGGGCGAGTGGATTGACTACGACCTGGGCGCCACCAAGAGCGTGGGCGCGCTGGCCGTGGCCTGGCACGAGGGCCACAAGCGCGCGAACACGTTCACCATCTCCGTGTCGCCGGACGGCTACACCTATACGCAGGTGTACAGCGGCACGAGCAAGGGCACGACCACCGCGGCGGAGACGTACACCTTCACGCCGGTGAGCACGCGCCGGGTGCGTGTCACGGTGCAGGGCAACACCCTCAACGACTGGGCCAGCATCGCGGAGGCGCGCCCGTGCGCCGGCACCACGACGACGCCGCCTCCCACCACGCCGGGAGGCATCGTGTGGCGGGGCGACTTCGAGTCCGGCAGCCGCAGCCAGTGGGACGGCACGCAGATGATGTCCGCGGACCGGCTCCAGGTCGTCTCGTCGCCGGTGCGCGAGGGCGGCTACGCCCTCAAGGCCACGGTGAAGCAGGGCGATGACCCCATCAACTCCAGCGGCAACCGCAACGAGATCTTCAAACAGACGAAGGAGGCGGTGGGCTCCGAGTACTGGTACCGCTGGAGCACGCGCTTCGCGGCGGACTTCCCCAGCGTGAACACCTGGCAGCTCTTCACCCAGTGGCACCATGACGGGTGCTGCGGCTCGCCGCCGGTGGAGTTCTACGTCTACGGCGAGGAGATGCGGCTCAACATCGGCGGGTCCCCGGGCACCATCGTCTGGCGCACGCCGCTGGTGCGCAACACGTGGCACGACTTCGTCTTCCACGTGAAGTGGTCCCCCAACGCGAGCGTGGGCTTCGTGGAGCTGTACTACGACGGCCAGCTGGTGCTGCCCAAGCGCAACATCGCGACGCAGTACTCCGGGCAGCTCAACTACCTGAAGATCGGCCTGTACCGGAACGACACCATCGCGCCGGTGGGCGTCGTCTACCACGACGGTTGGGTGATGGGCCGGACGCAGGCGGACGTGCTGGATGCCAACTACAAGCTGAAGTGAGACACCGGCCGCGTGCCCCGGTAGGCGCCGGGGCACGCTCCGGGATAGGCTTCAGGAGTCCATCCCGAGGAGCCGCATCATGCGTCTGTGCGCCGCGCTGACCGCCTTGTCCCTGCTGGCGTCCTGCACCACGACCTACGCCATCCCCAAGCCTGAGCTGGCGCGGCTGGATGGCTTCCGGGACGAGAACGCGGCGCTGATGCGGGAGCTGGGCGACGTGATGCTCAACCGCGTCACGGAGCGCAAGCGCACGGTGCGGGACGTGGAGGGCCAGCCGCACCAGTTCACGTCCGACACACCGCTGGCGCTGGCGCGGGTCTCCGCCCAGGCGGACACGGAGTTCCAGCGCTTCATCGAGGTGGGCGTGGACGGCGACCGCTTCCGGGGCGTGCCCCTGGAGGGCTCCACCTCCAGCGTCTCCGCGCCCCCGGTCGTCGTCCCCCTTTCGGAGGTGGACCACGCCCGGCTGCGCGAGTTCAGCCTGGGCAAGACGCTGCTGTTGACGGGCACCATCGGCGCGGTGGTGATGGGATCGCTGGTGGTGGCGGCCATGTTCTTCAAGCCCACCACCGGCTCGGACCCGGACGACCGCGGCGGCGTCATCGACCTGGGCCCGACGCCCCGGCTGACCTCGAGCCTGGTGTTCTGACGTCCCGCTAGCGCGCGTCCGTGCGCTGGCGCAGGAGCCCTTCCTGGGCCACGGAGGCCACGAGCCGCCCGTCGCGGGTGAAGACGTGCCCGCGCGCCAGGCCCCGGGCGTTGCCGGCCCAGGGGCTTTCGATGGTGTAGAGCAGCCAGTCGTTGACCTTCAGGTCGCCGTGGAACCACAGCGCGTGGTCCAGGCTGGCCATCTGGAAGCCCGGCTGGAGGAACGTCTGCGCGTGCGGCTGGAGCGCGGTGCCCAGCAGGTTGAAGTCGCTGGCGTACGCAAGCACGTAGCGGTGCACATGGGGCTCGTCGGGCATGGCGCCGTCGGCGCGGAACCAGACGTGCTTCACGGGCGGCTCGGCGGTGGGCTCGAAGGGGTCCACGTACGTCACCGGGCGCATCTCAATGGGCTTGGCGGAGAGGAACTTCTCCCGGTGCCGCTCCGACATGCGGCCCGCGTGGCGCCCCAACAGCTCCAGGTCCGTGGGCAGCGACTCCGGCGGCGGCACGTCCGGCATGGTGGCCTGGTGCGTGAAACCCGGCTCCTCCCCCTGGAAGGACGCCATCAGCGTGAAGATGGGCTGGCCCTTCTGGATGGCCACCACGCGGCGGGTGGTGAAGCTGCCACCGTCGCGCACGCGGTCCACGGTGTAGACGACGGGCAGGCCCGCGTCCCCGGGGCGCAGGAAGTAGCCGTGCAGCGAGTGCACCGGGCGCTTCTCCTCCACCGTCTGGCTGGCGGCGGACACGGACTGCCCCAGCACCTGCCCTCCGAAGAGCTGCCGGAAGCCCAGGTCCTGGCTCGCGCCACGGAACAGGTTCTCCTCGATGGGCTCCAGCTTCAGGAGCCCCAACAGCTCGTCCAGCACCCGGCTCATGTACGTCCTCCCGTTTTGACGCACCCCGTCCATATCCCAGCCCCGGGCCCGTGCGCGCGGACCAATGTAGAGTGCGGCGCCTTTCTGCCTCGGAGGAGCCCGTGGCCTCGCTTTCCCTGCCAGACGCCGTCCGGCGGCACCCGGCGGCCTGGGGCATGGCGGCCACGTTCGCCGCCAGCCTGCTGCTGCGCGGGCTGTACCTGGCGGGTGCGCCGGACCGGGACTGGCCCTTCTCCGTCTTCTTCGCGGGCGACGCGCGCTTCTTCCACACCGCCGCGGTGGACCTGGCGCGGGGCCGCGAAGGCCCGGTCGCCCTGCCCTACCACCCGCCCCTGTTCCCCGCGCTGTTGGGATGGCTGTACCGGGTGCTGGGCGAGCCCGCGGGCAGCGCGCTGCCGTACAAGCTGGCGCTCGCCTGTCTGGGCGCGGCCACGGTGGCCTTCTGCCAGGGCTTCTGGCGGCGCCTGTTGGGGACGCCGTGGAGCCTGGTGGCGGCGGGGCTGTACGCCACGAGCTTCGGGTGGCTGGTGCTCTCCACCACGTACAGCAATGAAACGCTGTCCGCGCTGTGGCTGTGTTTAACCTGTGCGCTGGCGTTGCGCATGGGCGGCGGGGTGCCGTCCTGGCCCGCAGTGCTGGGATTGGGCGCGGTGATGGGCTGGGGCACCCTCACCCGCGCGGAGCACCTGGGACTGTGGCCCTTCCTCCTGGTGTATGCGTGGACGGCGCGCGAGCGGGGGCCCTGGAAGCCGTGGGCCCTGCGCTGGGGCGCGGCGATGGGCGTGTCCCTGCTGCTGCTCGTGCCTTCCGCGCTGCGCAACCTGGACACGATGCGCGAGCTGAACGCGCGGGCGCCGCACCTGGAGCCGCTGCCGGAGTGGGTGCCAGTCACCGTGTACGGGCCGCTCAACTTCGCCATGGCGAATCATGCCGGCGCCACCGGGGGCTTCACGCCAGCCCTCATCAATCAGGGCGGCAGCAACGGCCAGTTGGATCCATCCCATCCGGAGCACCGGCGCCTGCTCTTGCACGGCTACGCGGAAGGGCTGCGCTGGATGGTGGCCGCGCCCGGCGACGCGGCCCGGCTGCTCTGGACGAAGCTGGACCTGTGGCTGGACGGCCTGAGCCTGGGCGTGGGCGTGTCGGACGTGCCCGGAGGCCTCATTGGCGAGCGCGCCCCGGTGGACGTGTTCGTCCCCGACTCCGCGTGGCTCAAGTGGCCGCTGGCGGCGCTGCTCCTCGCCGGGATGCTGCTGTCGCTCAAGCCCGCGCACGCGCCCTTCCGGCTGCTGTCGCTGGTGGTGCTGCACCGGGTGCTCGTCACCCTCGCCTTCTTCGGCTACGCGCGCGGCCTGCTCGTCGTCTTCCCCGCGCTCCTGCCGCTCCTGGTGCTGCCGCTGAAGGTCCTGGGGGAGCGCCACACGGCCGTGGCCCGGAGGCTGCCCGCGCTCGCCGGGGCGCTGCTGCTGCTCGTGTGGGTGGAGGCCGCGCTCATCGCCACGCGGGAAACACCCCGCCGCTTCATGGCCAGCGGCACCACCGACGCGGTGAATGGCAAGCTCATCCAGGACGACCGCGTCCGGCTCTGGCCCCAACCCTGAACAGGCGCCCGGCTGGAATACTGCGGGCAGGGCAAAACATTTCGTTGACCCCAAAGGGCGACTGAACACTTCAAGCCGTTGATTCTCTTTCACTTTCAGGAATACGGCCCTAATCAGGAATAACCGCAATACACACTTAAAAAGCACATGACCTAAGCAGGAGGCGCTCCGCCCCGGAGCCCGCCGGCCCCGTCCGGCGGCATCACCCGAGGAGACGTCATGCGCCCCCTGCGGTCCGCGTTGTGTTGTCTTGCCCTCCTGGTGTCATCCACGACGTACGCATTCCAACCCTCCCAGCCCGAACAGCAGAGCGCGGTGGCGAAGAAGGCCTTCTTCAAGCCGGACCTCTATCTGCCCATCCAGAACGTGCCGCTGGAGAAGGCGCGGTCGCTGATGCCGCGCGCGGGCGCGGACCGGTGGGCGGGGTTCGTCACCCGCTTCGGCGGCAACGTGCAGGTGTATCTGGATCCAATGTCCGGCATGCCCACGGGCATCCAGGGCAGCTTCCCGCTCATCCCGGGTGACGGCTTCCGCAACAACGTCACGCTCGAATCCGTCCGCCAGGGGCTGGGCCGCTCGGTGGGCAGCGTGGACGAGTCCGTGGTGGGAGAGCTCGTCTTCAAGTTCGTCGCGGACCACCAGGACGCGATTGGCGTGGACCTGCTGCAGCTGGGCTCGCCGCGCGTGACGCAGGTGACGGAAACGCTGTGGCAGGTGCACATCCCGCAGGTGGTGAACGGCATCACGGTGCGGCACGGCCGGCTTTCGGCCACCATCAGCCACGGCAACCTCATCCTCCTGGGCACGGAGGCGTGGGCCAACGTGGGCATCGACACGAAGCCCCGCTTCAGCGCGAACCAGGCCCTCGCCGCGGGCAGCACGTTCCTGGGCCAGACGCTGTCGCCCACCAGCCTGTGGCAGCCGCCCACGCTGGAGGTGACCCCCTACGCGCGCACGGGCGCCGCCTTCGGCCAGGGCTACGGGCACGCGCTGGTGTGGAGCTACGGCTTCTCCAACCCCGGTGAGCACGAGCGCTGGAAGGTGACGGTGGACGCCAACTCCGGCGAGGTGCTCGCCGTGGAGGATGACAACCACTACTTCGACGCGCAGGTGAAGGGCGGCGTGTACCCGTCCACCAACATCGGGACCTGCACGTCCAACGAGACGTGCGGCACCATGCAGCCCAACACGCCCATGCCCTGGGCGAACACGGGCTTCGCGTCGCCCAACAACTTCACGGACGGCGCGGGCATCTACAACTACAGCACCGGCACCTTCAACACGACGCTCTCCGGCAAGTACGTGAAGATCGCCGACAGCTGCGGCGCCATCAACGTCAGCTCCGCCACGGGCAGCCTGGACCTGGGCGGCGTGAACAACGACCACGACTGCACCGTGCCCGCGGGCACGTCCCCGGGCAACACGCCGGCGGCGCGCTCCAGCTTCTACGAGCTGAACAAGATTAAAGAGGTGGCCCGCGGCTGGCTGCCCAGCAACACCTGGCTGCAGGGACAGCTCACGTCCAACGTGAACCTGAACAGCACCTGCAACGCCTTCTGGAACGGCAGCAGCGTGAACTTCTACAAGTCCGGAGGCGGCTGCCGGAACACCGGTGAGATTGGCGCGGTGTTCGACCACGAGTGGGGCCACGGCATGGACAACTACGACGCCAACGGCTCGCTCTCCAACTCCAGCGAGGGCTACGCGGACATCGCGGGCATCCTGCGCCTGCAGACGTCCTGCGTGGGCTACGGCTTCTTCCAGACGACGAACACGGGCTGCGGCCTGACGCCGGACGGCACGGGCTACAACCAGCAGGAGGCGCAGGTCGCGGGCCAGTCCTGGTGCAACACGCGCTGCTCGGGTGTGCGTGACGCGGACTGGGCGGCGAGCGTGCCGAACATCCCGGCCACTCCGCAGAACTTCACCTGCAAGATGTGCTCGTCCGGCTCCGGCCCGTGCAGCAAGCAGGTGCACTGCGCGGCGTCCCCCGTGCGCCAGGCGGCGTGGGACCTGGTGACGCGCGACCTGACGGCGGCGCCCTTCAACTACAACTCCAACGACGCGTTCCTCTTGGGCAACAAGCTCTTCTACCAGGGCTCCGGGAACATCGGCACGTGGCACGCCTGCAACTGCACCGCCGGCACGTCCGACGGCTGCGGCGCGACGAACGGCTACATGCAGTGGCTGGCCGCGGACGACGACAACGGCAACCTGGCGGACGGCACGCCGCACATGACGGCCATCTACGCCGCGTACAACCGCCACAACATCGCCTGCTCCACGCCCGCGCCCACCAACGGCGGCTGCTCGGCGGCCCCCACCGCGGCCCCCACCACCACGGCCACCCCGGGCGACAGCCAGGTGGGCCTGTCGTGGACGGCTTCCGCGGGCGCCAGCCAGTACTGGGTGATGAAGACGGAGGGCTTCGCGGGCTGTGACTTCGGCAAGGCGCGCGTGGCCACCGTCACCGGCACCAGCTACACGGACGCGGAGGTCGCCAACGGCCGCCAGTACTGCTACTCGGTCGTGCCCGCGAGCAGCAACGCGTGCTTCGGCCCGGCGTCCACCTGCACCTGCACCACGCCCACCTGCGCGGCGCCCGGCGCTCCCACGCTGTCCACCCCCGCCTCCGGCGCCACCGGCGTGGAGCTGCTCGCGGTGCTGGACTGGGCGGACGTGACGGGCGTGTCCGGCTACGAGGTCCAGGTGGCCACCGACAGCGCCTTCACCAACGTGGTGCGCAGCGCCAACTCGCTCGTGGCCAGCACCTGGACGGTGTCCCCGGGCCTGACGGCGACCACCGCCTACTACTGGCGCGTGCGGGCGCTCAACTCGTGCGGTGGCACCAGTTCCTGGAGCGCGACGCGCAGCTTCACCACGCGCGGCTGCGTCACCCTGGCGGCCCCCACCCTGACGGCCCCCGCCAACGCCGCCACGGGCGTCGCCCTGGCGCCGGCCCTGGACTGGTCCGACGTGGCGAGCGCGTCCGGGTACGACGTGCAGGTGGCCACCGACAGCGCGTTCACCAACGTGGTGCGCAGCGCCACCGGCCTGTCCTCCAGCGCGTGGAACGTGACGCCGGGCCTGTCCAACCTCACGGCGTACTACTGGCGCGCGCGGGCCACCGACAGCTGCGGCGCGAGCCCGTACAGCACCGCCTTCAGCTTCACCACCACCAACGTGTGCACGCCCACCGTGGCCACGTACAACTCCACCCTGCGCACCCCGGCCTGCGGCTCCGTGTGCGGCTGCGACACCGGCCCCACGCTGGTCAACGGCCGCGGCACGCTGTCCGGAGGCGCGGAGCCCAACCAGCCCAACACCCTGGGCGGCACCTGCGCGGACGGCTCCAGCGGCACCTACCACTCGGATGAGAGCATCGACCGCATCGTGCTCAAGACGGTGGACCAGGGCACCATCACCCCGGGCAAGCAGCTCACGGTGGACGTGACGGTGTGGTGCTACGGCACCAGCGACCAGCTGGACCTGTACTACACGACGAACACCACCACGCCGTCGTGGACCGCCATCAGCACGGGCCAGGCCTGCACCGCGGTGGGGGCGAGGACGTTCTCCTTCCCCGTCACCGTGGGCGGCACCACCGGCAACCACGCCGTGCGCGCGCAGTTCCGCTTCAGCAGCACCGCCACCAGCGCCTGCGTGTCCGGGACGTACAACGACCGCGACGACCTGGTCTTCAACGTCGCGTCCGCGGTGGCCACCAACCCCACCGCCCCGTCCGCGAAGCAGGTGCGCGGCCGGACCGTGACGGCGCGCTAGTCAAGACGCGCGCGGACATCCCGTAAGTGACATGGGGGCTCCCGGTCCAGTCCGGGGGCCCCCGTGCCTTTTCACGGCTTCACCACGTGTACACGACGGACGGCGCCGAGCGCTTCGCGGGCCCGTGGTGGACCATCTCGATGTTGTTGCCGTCCGGATCCAACACGAAGGCCGCGTAGTAGCCCGGATGGTAGGAGCGCTCGCCGGGCGCGCCGTTGTCACGGCCGCCCGCGGCCACCGCCGCCTGGTGGAAGCGGTGCACCATCTCCCGGTCCTTCGCCTGGAAGGCCAGGTGCACGCGCGCGGTGGGCTCGCGGTCGTTGCTGAGGAACAGCTCGTCCGCTGCCAGGTGCCGCTCGCTCTCGTTGAAGACGGGGATGCCCATCACCTCCAGCACCGCGCGGTAGAAGCGCTTGCTCGCCTCCAGGTCCCGGACCTGGAGGTGGACGTGGTCGAACATGCGGCCGTGGTGCAGTTCCATGGTCTGCCTCGCGTGATTGGCGTGTCGGGTGTCGTTCAACACCGCGCGCGCCTACGACCATCAGAGCTGCAATTCACGCATGTCAAGGCGGCTTCGCCCGGGAAGTCGTGAAAGCGGCAGCGACTTCCACAAAAGAGCGGGCACCCGGCGGCGGGACGACGCAGCTTCGTGCGATAGTCCGCGCCACTTCGCTGTTCTTGCCTTCAGGAGGGTGCCGCGATGTTCATCGAAATCATCGTCCTGCCCCGTGAAGAGCAGTCCCCGAAGCGGCGCGCGGCAAAAGCCTCCAAGGCTCCCCAGCCGCTGGAGAAGCGTGGCCGCGCGGAGCTGGCCCAGGTGTGGCGCGAGGAGGGCAAGGCCTTCCACTGCGCCGTCCTGGAGTTCATCAAGGCCCAGCACCTCTTGGGCGCGGTGAAGTGGATGAGCGAGCCGGGCCTGCTGCCCCAGGTGACGCTCGTCGCCTCGGACCGCGTCCTGGAGAAGCTCCAGGCGGAGCCCCGCTTCGCGGCCGGCCGCTCGCTGTCCATGAACCTGCAGACCTGAAAGCCGCCCGTCCCCCGCGGCTTCCCCCCTCGCGTTTCCCATTTTCCAATCATTCATCCGTGACACCCGCGTGAACCCTTCCGCGGCGCGTCCGGGCGTGGCCGGGGTGCGTCACCGTTGGCGGCGAAAGCTGTCTCATCGTGTTTCACGCTGCTGTCCGCCTTGACGGCGGTGTCTTGAATTCCACAGGATGCGCCTCCAACCCACGAGGTCTGGCCAACCGGCCCGGACTTGAGCGTGCGGTGTTTTTCGTCGTGCCTCCCGTCAGTGCGCCCCTCGCCTGGAATCGGAGCGGAACATGCGTTTGAAGAGAGTGGTCCCCGTCGTCGTGTCGCTGTGTTGCGCCACCGCTTCCGCCGAAGAGCCGCGTGACAAGGAGGTCTTCATCACCATCGGTTCGGACGCGGCGGGCACGGTGCGCTCGTCGTTGCGCGGCGGGAGCGCGCCCACGCTGGTGCGCGAGGCGAACGGGGTGAGCGTGCTCAAGCTCACCGAGGCCCAGCTGAGCGACGTCTCCTCCATCATGCACGAGAGGTATCACCGCTGCGCGGGCTACATGGCGCACGACACGCAGGAGGAGGCGCTCGCGGCGCTCACGCCCGCGCAGCCGACGCAGTCGCTGGTGAGCTACACGCTGGACAACGCGGCGGTGGTCAACTCGCTGTTCTCCGACCTCCAGGAGGCCAGCATCCGGGCCACCATCACCCAGCTGTCCAGCTACACGAACCGCTACTACAACAACTCCACGGGCGGCACGCAGGCGGCCAGCTGGCTGCGGGGCATCTGGGCGGGCTACGCCAACGGGCGCAGCGACGTGACGGTGGAGCTGTACACGCACTCCAGCTGGACCCAGCCATCCGTCATCGCCACCATCACCGGCGAGGTCTTCCCGAACGAGGTGGTGGTGATTGGCGGCCACCTGGACTCCATCCAGCAGTACGCGTCCAGCCCCTCCACCGCGCTCGCGCCGGGCGCGGATGACGACGCCTCCGGTGTCGCCACGCTGACGGAGGTGTTCCGGGTGGCGATGGCGAAGGGCTACAAGCCGGCGCGCACGGTGAAGTTCATGGCGTACGCGGCGGAGGAGGTGGGCCTCCTGGGTTCGAAGGCCATCGCGCAGGCGCACAAGGCCGCGAACGCCAACGTGGTGGGCGTGCTCCAGCTGGACATGACCAACTACCGCGGCTCCACGGTGGAGGTGTCGCTCGTCACGGACAACACCAACGCGGCGCAGAACGCGTTCCTGGGCAGCCTCATCGACACGTACACGGGCTACTCGCGCGCCAACATCGCCTGCGGCTACGGGTGCTCGGACCACGCGTCGTGGCACGCCCAGGGCTACCCGGCGTCCATGCCGTTCGAGGCGCGGTACGACCTGAACGAGCACAGCCCCTACATCCACAAGGCCACTGACACGCTGGCCAACAGCACGGACGGCACCAACTGGGGCACCGCCAACCACGCGCTGAAGTTCGCGCGCATCGGCGCCGCGTACATGGCGGAGCTGGGCAAGGGCGTCCTCCCGGGCATGCCCACGGACACCGTGGATCCGACGGTGTCGCTCACCGCGCCGGCGAGTGGCGCGACGGTGAATGGCACCACGAACATCACCGCGACGGCCAACGACAACGTGGGCGTCAGCAGGGTGGAGTTCCTGGTGAACGGCGCGGTGAAGGGCACGGCCTTCGCCTCTCCGTACAGCTACGCGTGGGACAGCCGCACGGTGGCCAACGGCACCCACACGGTGGCGGCGAAGGCGTATGACAGCGCGGGCAACAACACCACCTCGGCGGCGCACGAGGTGCGGGTGGCCAACGTGTCCACGTCCGGCACCTACGACAGCACGTACAAGACGGTGCGTTGCAGCGCGGCGGCGGCCACCTGCGACAGCGGCACGCTCTTCAACGGCCGCGGCACCCGGGGCCCGGAGCTGAACACGCCCAACACGCTGCGCGGCACGTGCAAGGACGGCAGCACCGGCACCTACCGCAGCGACGAGTCCATGGAGGCCCTCAAGGTGTCCACCGTGGACGGCTCCAACTTCGCCGCGGGCAAGCAGGTGAAGGTGGAGGCCACCATCTGGGCCTACCTCAACCCCGCGTCGGACCGGTTGGACCTGTACTACACGGCCAACGCCACCGCGACGACGCCCACCTGGACGCTGATCACGTCCGTCGTGCCGACGATCGCGAACCTGCACACCATCTCGGCCACGTACACGCTGCCCGCCGGCGCCAACCAGGCCGTGCGCGCGCAGTTCCGCTACGGCAACACCGCCCCGACCAGCGCGTGCATCTCCGGCGAGTACAACGACCGCGACGACCTGATGTTCACCGTCCAGTGAGCAGTCCCTCACTGACTTGAGCTGACACGTGGAGGGGATCCGGGCCGCTTGCCCGGGTCCCCTTCGTGTTTCAGGCCGTGAAGAGGGCCTCCTGCGTCCGCGGCGGAGCGTCCTGTCTCATCACGGGCGCGGAGCGAGGCCGGCTGTCACCCCGGCGCGAGGCGCTGCTCCAGGCGCGCATCAAGGACCTGTCCCTGCGGCTGGGGGGCACGCCCCTGGAGCGCTACATCGCGCAGCTCCACGCCGAGCTGGAGGCGAAGGGAATCTCCTTCAAGCCCCAGTGCTACCTGTCCGACGAGTGGGGTTGTCCGTCGGGGGTGCCCGTCATCGGCCTGCCCTTCTACCTGGCGGATCCGGACCTGCTGTCCATCGAAGCGGAGCTGGGTGGAAGCGCGGAGACGGAGGCCGAAATCCTGATGTACCTGCGCCACGAGGCGGGCCACGCGTTCAACTACGCCTACCGCCTCGAGGTGAAGTTCGGCCCGGAGACACCGGGCAGCCCGCACCTGGTGCTGCCCACGGACCTGTCGGATGAACTGAGGGGCCGCTTGGAGCGCGCGGCCATCACGGCGTTCCGAGCGCTCAAGCTGCGCGACTACGCACGCATCGACTTCCGCGTGTCCAGCCGCACCAACGAGCCCTACCTCCTGGAGGTGAACCCCAACCCCTACCTGGAGACCCAGTGCGAGGTGGCCATGGGGGCGAAGCAGCGCGGTCTGGGCTACGAGGCGCTCGTGCAGCGCATCGTGGACACCGCTGCCCGGCGCCACGGCCTGGGCGTGGGGCGCGGAGCCACGGCCGGTGCGCCCTTGAGGGAAGCGGCCCCCGCCCCGTACTAAAGCCCGGTCCGGAGTCCGGCGCGCGAGTGACGCCCCCACGGCACCGGGCCCGGATTCCGGTGGCCCGGCCGGAGGCGTTGCTCTATGGGGGAGGCGTGCTCCACCGTCAGTTCCTGGACCATGCGAAGGCCGTGGCCCGCTTCGCGCCCGTGCGGCCCGCGGTGAAGGCGGGCCTCCGGGCCGCGCTCGCGTTCTTCGTCCCCACCGTCGTGGGCACCGCGCTGCACCTGCCCGCCACCCTGTGGCTGGCGATCGGCGGCTTCAACACGTCCTTCGTGGACAAGGGCGGCTCCTATCACGCCCGCTTCCGCGCCATGGGCGGCACCGCGCTGGCGGCGGCGGTCTCCGCGGTGCTGGGGGGCCTGGCGGGAATGCACCCCGCCCTGGCCATTCCCGCCACCCTGCTGTGGGTGACGGCGTGCAGCTTCGCGGGCGTGTACGGCGCGGCGGCGAACCTCACCGGCAACATCGCCGCCACCACCTTCGTCATCGCGCTGGGGCTGCCCGTGGCCAGTGTCACGCACGCGCTGGAGTCCGGCGCCGCGGTGCTGGGCGGCTCCGCGTGGGCCATGGTGCTGTCGCTGGTGCTCTGGCCCATCCGCCCCTACCGGCCCGCGCGCAAGGCGGTGGCGGCGTGTTTCGACGCGGTGGCGGACTACGCGGAAGGGCTGTCGCGCACGGTCCAGGGCTCGCGCGAGGACGCCTGGCAGGCGCTCATCCAGGAGCAGCATGGGCGCATCCGTGAGCTGCTGGAGGTGGCGCGCACCACGCTCGCGGCCACGCGTCAGGGCCGGGGTGAGCGCGGCCGGGGTGAGCGGCTGCTGGTGCTGCTGGAGTGCGCGGACGCGATGTTCATGGGGCTCATCGCCCTGGGCGAGCAACTGGAGAGCCTGGGCCCGCCGGTGAGCGGCCCCGTGGGAGACCCGCGCGCGGCGGTGGCCGTGGCGCTCCTGGACTGCGCGAACACGGCCAGGGACCTGGTGCGGCTGGTGGAGCAGGAGGGCCGCAGCCGCCGGCCCCGGCCGGAGTGGGACGGACGCGCGCTGCGCGACGCGCTCGGAGACCTGGACGCGCGCGGGCTCGTCACGCGGCTGGAGCGGGCGCGGCTGTCGGACATCGCGCGGCTGCTCACGGAGCTGCGTGAGCGCGCGGACGTGGCGCTCGACACCGCGTGCCGGCTGCCCGGCCCCCTCACCCAGGCCCCGCCTCCCGCGCGAGAGCTGGCCGAGGAGTCCCACACATCCCTGCTGGACCCGGTGCGCGCGCACCTCACGCTGGATTCGGAGGTGCTGCGGCACGCACTGCGTGCGGGGCTCACCACCACGGCGGCGGTGTACGTGGCCAGCGTGTTCCGTCCGAACCACGGCTACTGGGTGACCATCACCGTGCTCACCATCATGCAGCCGTACACCGGCCCCACCTTCCTCAAGGCGCTCCAACGTGTGCTGGGGACGGTGGTGGGTGGTCTGCTGGCCATCGCCGTCGCGTCGTGGCTCCAGAACCCGCACGCGATGATGGGCCTCCTGTTCTGCACCGCGGCCCTGTGCGTGAGCCTCATCCCGCTCAACTACGGGCTGTACACCATCTTCGCCACGCTCACCTTCGTGCTGCTGGCGGAGATGGGCAGCGGGGACTGGACGCTGGCGCCGGTGCGCATCGTCAACACGCTCATCGGCGGAGCGCTGGCGCTCGCGGGCACCTTCTTCCTGTGGCGGCGCTCGGAGCACCAGCGCTTCCCGGCGCAGATGGCGGACGCGCTGCGCGCGGACCGCGAGTTCTTCGACGTGCTGGCCCGCGCGTGGCAGCGCAACGGGCCACCGGAAGCGGCGGCGCTGGCGGAGGCGCGCCGCAAGCTGGGGCTCGCCACCATCAACGCGGAGACGTCCTTCCAGCGCCTGCTCACCGAACCGCGCTGGCGCACGGAGGCGGTGGAGCCGCTGATGACGTTGCTCGCCTTCACCCGCCGGTTCGCCGCCGTCTGCACCCTGCTCGCGTCGCGGCGCTCCGTGCCCTCCACCCCGGCGGTGCAGGAGGCCCTGTCACGCTACGCGCGCGCCATGGACGCGAGCATGGAGGACCTGGCGGACGCGGTACACCACGGTCGCCGCCCCAAGCCCCTGCCCGCCTTCGACGCGCTCATCGGCTGGAACATCCCCGCCCCGGACGAAGCCGGAGCGGCCATGGGCGCCGAGGCGCCCCTGCTCCAGTCCCAGTTGGAACGACTGGCGCGCCAGCTCACCGTGCTCCACACCGCCGCCGTCCGCCGCCTGGAGGCCCTCCCCGAGGCTTCGTCCCAGGCACAGCCATCCACGATTAACGGGCCTTAGCAGAACAACTTGAATAGG
This sequence comes from Corallococcus sp. AB045, assembly GCF_003668895.1. NCBI lineage: Bacteria > Pseudomonadati > Myxococcota > Myxococcia > Myxococcales > Myxococcaceae > Corallococcus > Corallococcus sp. AB045. The sequence goes on along the minus strand of NZ_RAWN01000092.1, from coordinate 9,562 downwards.
CTGTGGGACTCCCCCCTTGGTGTCTGGAGTCCCCCATGCCCTCGTGGTTGTCCCGTGTCCCCCTGCAAGGCCTGCTGCTGGCCGCCTCCACCCTCCTCCCGCCCGCCGCGAGCGCGGCGAACGAGAGCGTGCGGGTGTGGCTGACGACGACGTCCGGCAGCACGCTGTCGAAGAAGCTCAACGCGGAGGCGAACAAGACGTTCGGTCCGGAGACGGGCAGCGCGACGGCCATCGACGTGAACGACGGCGTGACGTACCAGACGCTCGACGGGTTCGGCGGCGCGCTCACGGATTCGTCCGCGTGGCTCATCTTCAACTCGCCGCAGCGCACGGCCATCATGAACGACCTGTTCAGCGTGACCACGGGCGCGGGCCAGAGCGCCATCCGCCTGCCCATGGGCGCGTCCGACTTCTCGCGCAACAACTACACCTACGACGACACCTGCTGCGACCTGAACGACTTCTCCGTGGGTCACGACACGGCGTACATCCTGCCGCTCTTGAAGCAGGCGCGCGCCATCAACCCGGAGGTGAAGGTGTTCGCGGTGCCGTGGAGCGCGCCCGCGTGGATGAAGTTCAACAACTCGCTCACCGGCGGCGGCTACCTGCGCAATGACCTGTACGGAACCTACGCGAACTACTTCGTGCGCTTCGTGCAGGCCTACCAGGCGAACGGCGTGCCCATCCACGCGCTGAGCCTCCAGAACGAGCCGCACAACGCCAACGGCGGCTACGCGACGATGCAGATGGAGTCCAACGACCAGTCCGTCTTCGCGGCGCAGCACCTGCGCCCCGCGCTCAACGCCGCGGGCTTCAACGGCGTGAAGGTGCTGGCGTGGGACCACAACTGGCACGACGGCGCGGGCCCCGCGGGCTACCCGCACGAAGTGATGGCCTACAACGGCGGGCAGGCGCAGAGCGCCGTCGCGGGCGTGGCCTACCACTGCTACGAGAGCCCCGAGGGCAGCTACAGCGTCCAGTCCGCCTTCCACGACGCGTACCCCGCCAAGGAGGTGCACTTCACCGAGTGCACCGGCGGCTTCTGGGCCACCAACGCCGCGGCGAACCTGGAGTGGGCGCTGCAGAACAACCTGTTCGGGCCGCTGCGCCACTGGTCGCGCACGTCCTTCTACTGGAACCTGGCGTTGGACCCGAACCACGGGCCGCGCGTGGGCGGCTGCGCGGACTGCCGGGGCATGTTCACCGTGGACAACGCCAACGGCACGTACACGCGCAACGAGGAGTACTACGCGTGGGCCCACCTGGCGAAGGTGGTGCGGCCGGGCGCGGTGCGCGTGGGCGCCACGTCGCTGGGCAACAACAACATCGAGACGCTCGCCTTCCGCAATCCGGACGGCTCGCGCGCGCTCATCGCGCTGAATTCGAATGACGGCGCCACGCTGTCCTTCAAGGTCCGCTGGAGCGGGCAGTCCTTCGAGTACACGCTGCCGCCGCGCTCGGTGGCGTCCTTCCAGTGGGGCGGCACGTCCAGCCCGCAGGGGCCGTGGTACCGGCTGGTCAACAAGGCCACCGGCAAGTGCGTGGACATCGTGGGCCCGTCCGCGGCGGACGGCACCGGGCTGCACCAGTGGGCATGCCACACCGGCTCCAGCCAGCAGTGGTCCCTGGTGGCCACGGACAGCGGCTATTCGCGGCTGGTGTCGCGCTACAGCGGCAAGGCGGTGGACGTGGCGGACGCAAGCCAGACGGACGGCGCGCGTGTGCAGCAGTGGTCCTGGGCGGGCGGCGCGAACCAGCAGTTCAAGCCGGTGGCCACCACCGGCGGCTACACCCGCTTCGAAGCCCGCCACAGCGGCAAGGTGCTGGACGTGAGCAACTGCTGGAGCGGCGGCGACGGGGCCACCGTCCAGCAGTGGGTCTGGGCCAACAACGACTGCCAGCAGTTCCGCCTGGAAGCCATGCCCTGATCAGGGCACCGTCGACAGGAAGCCCTCGATCAGGGTGTTCACCTGCTCGGGGGCGTCCAGCTGTACCCAGTGCCCCGTGCCCGTCACGAGCTTCGAGGGAAGACTCGGGACGAGCACGTGGTACGCGCCGGGGGTCTGGTTGAGCGGCGTGATGACGGACAGGGCCGGTCCCCGGTAGCGCTTCAGCGCGGTGACCGGGTCGAACTTGAGCAGCGAGCCCATGGCGGCCTTCACCGCCCCGCGCTGCGTGCGCCGCAGCTGCCCCAGCACCTGCTCACGCACCTGGGGCGTGGACGGCGCCAGCAGCGTGCCCCAGTACTGCTCGATGACCTGCGTCCAGCCGTCGGTGTCGAGCGCGGCCATCATCCCGTCGGCCGCCTCCTTGGGAACCTCGCGGCCGTCGGACGCCGGGTCCAACAGGAAGAGGCCCGCGACGCGCTCCGGGTGCGCCGCCGCGTACGCCACGCACACCGCGCCGCCCAGGCTGTGCCCCACCAGCACCACGCGGGACAGCCCCAGCCCGTCCACCACCGCGGCCACGTCCTGGGAGAAGTCCTCCACCGTGAAGTCCGCGTCCGACGTGAGCGTGGACCGGCCATGCCCCCGCAGGTCCAGCGCGACCGCGCGGCGCTGCTTGCGCACGTGCTGGAGCTGCGCCGCCCACTGCCGCGTGTCCCCGCAGGCCGAGTGCACGAACACCACCGGCGTGCCCTGCCCCGTCCCGCCATCGTCCACGAACAGCTCACCCGCCGTGCCCTTCATGTCCCGTGCCTTTCCGGGCCGGAAATCCGGCCCCGCCGCGTGTCCGCATCCTGCGCCCGGCGGCCCGCCTGGGGAAAGGCTGACGGCTCCAGCGCCGGATCCGTCCGGCGGACAACACCCGGCGAAACGCCCGCGCGCTCCCGCCAATCTTTTTCGATGCCGGTGGTTCCATTCACCGGCCGCGCCCCCACTGTTCCCGCGGCACCGCCCGTGAACTCCTCCGACGCCAAGAACGCCCAGGCTGGCCGCACCGCCGTCACGGTCCTCAACGTCAATGACGACCCGGCGACGCTGTACCTGCTGAGCCTCACGCTGAAGCAGGGCGGCTACCAGGTGCTCGAGGCCACGGGAGGGAGCGAGGCGCTCCGGCTCGCCCAGGGCCGGCCCGACCTGGTGCTGCTGGACGTGCACATGCCGGACATCGACGGCTACGAGGTGTGCCGCCGCCTGCGCGCGGGCGAGGCCACGCACGACCTGCTCATCGCCCACCTGTCGTCCGTGTCCGTCCAGCGCGAGGACCGCGTGCGGGGCCTGGCCCAGGGCGCGGACGCGTACTGGACGCGCCCCCTGGCGGAGGACGAGCTGCTCGCGAACATCGAGGCGCTCTTGCGCCTGCAGACCCGCGCCCGGGACGCCGTGCGCGCGCGCGACCGGTTCCTCAGCATCGCCGCGCATGAGCTGAAGACGCCCCTCACCGTGCTGCGCCTCAACCTGGAGCGCGCGGTGGAGATGGTGGTGAACGACGCGGACGCGGGCGGCGCCATGGAGAAGCGCCTCACGCCCGCGGTGCGCCAGCTCACGCGGATGCAGAACCTGGTGGACAACCTGCTGGACGTGTCCCGCCTGTCCACGCAGGACATGGCGCTGCTGGTGGACACGGTGGACTTCTCCCAGGTGGTGCGTGAGCAGGTGGAGCGCTTCCAGGCCCCGGCCCGCAGCGCGAACGTGCCCCTGAGCGTGGAGCTGCCGGACGCGCCCGTCCTCCTCTTCGGAGACCCGCGCATGCTGGAACAGGCCGTGGGCCACCTCCTGTCCAACGCCATCAAGTTCGGCGAGGACCGGCCCGCGAAGGCGCGCCTGTCCACGCACGAGGGCCACGCGGTGCTCGCCGTGGAGGACCAGGGCGTGGGCATCGCGCCGGAGGAGCACGCGCGCATCTTCCGCCGCTTCGAGCGCGTGGCCTCCGGAGGCCGCTTCGACGGACTGGGCCTGGGGCTCTACCTGGCCCAGGAGATCGCCGCCGCGCACGACGGCTCGCTGACCGTGAAGAGCGCCCTGGGCCAGGGCGCGTGTTTCGAGTTGAGGCTGCCCCTGCATCGCACCCAGCGGTACTGACGCATCCGAGGGAGAACGATTCGTGTCGAACACCGAAGACGCGGACGGCGGCACCCCGTCCAGCGAAGGCAAGAGCCCGGCGAAGCGCCTCGTCACCAATGTGCCCCGGCTGGACTTCATCACCAAGGGCGGCCTCATCCAGGGCTCGTCCTACGCCATCATCGGTCCACCAGGCTCCGGCAAGACGGTGCTGGCCAACCAGATTGCCTTCCAGCACGTGAAGAACGGCGGCAAGGCGCTCTACGTGACGCTGCTGTCGGAGTCGCACGGGCGCCTGCTGGAGAACCTGTCGCAGATGACGTTCTTCGACGCCGACGTCATCCCGGACCGGCTCCAGTACCTCAGCGGCTACCGCGACCTGGAGCGCGACGGGCTCAAGGGCCTGCTGGAGCTCTTGCGCAAGAACGCCCAGGCGCACGGCACCACGCTGCTCATCATCGACGGCATGGACGCGGCGAAGGAGTTCGCCCGCTCGGACCAGAGCTTCAAGCGCTTCCTCCAGGACCTGCAGACCTTCTGCAGCATCCTGGGCTGCACCACGCTGCTGCTCGCCCCGCACCATGCAGGGGAGCTCCACCCGGAGAACACCGCGGTGGACGGCATCTTCGAACTGTCGCTGTGGCTGCACGGGCCGCGCGCGGTGCGCGAACTCATCGCCATCAAGTTCCGCGGCGGGCCGTCCCTGCTGGGCCGCCACGAGGTGGAGATCAGCAACCAGGGCATTGTCATCCACCCGCGCACGGAGGTGCAGTTCGCGCACCCCGCCGCGGAGGGGCGCGAGGACCGCATCCGCATGCCCTTCGGCATCCCGCGCCTGGACGAAGCGCTCCGGGGCGGCGTGCTGTCCGGCTCCACCACGCTGCTGTTGGGCGCGCCCGGCACGGGCAAGACGCTCCTGGGGCTGCACTTCCTCCTCCAGGGCGCGCGCGAGGGCCAGCCGGGCGTCTACTTCGGCTTCTTCGAGACGCCTCCCCGCCTCATCGAGAAGGCGGAGGGCACGGGCATGGGGGACCTCAAGAAGTACGTGGACGAGGGCCTCATTGAAATCCAGTGGCAGCCGCCGCTGGAGCACAACATGGACTCGCTGGCGGAGCGGCTGCTGGAGCGCATCGAGGAGCGCAAGGTGGACCGGCTGCGCCTGTTCATCGACGGTGTGTCCGGCTTCCGCTCCGCGGCGGTGTACCCGGACCGCCTGGGGCGCTTCTTCTCCGCGCTCACCCACCAGCTGCGGATGATGGACGTCACCACGCTGTACTCGGATGAGACGCCCCTGTTCAGCCCCGGCGTGGACATGCCCCAGCCAGAGGCCGCGTCCACCGTGGAGAACGTCATCCTGGTGCGCTACGTGGAGCTGCGCTCGCAGCTCTACCGGCTGCTCTCCATCATGAAGATGCGGGAGAGCGCCTACGACAGCGGCATCCGCGAGTTCTCCATCAGCGAGCAGGGCATCCAGGTCGCGGGCACCTTCGAGAGCGCGGAGAGCATCCTCACCGGCCACGCGCGCCTGTCCCGCGTAGAGAGCTCCCGCCCCGGCCGCGTGAAGGCCCCCCTGGGCGCGAAGAAGAAGCAGGGCCGCAAGACGCCAGCGAAGAAGAAGCCGGGCTCGAAGAAGGCTCCGGCGGGCACGTCCCGACGGAGGCGTTCATGAAGACCGTGCTCGTCGTGGACGACGAACAGGACATCGCGGAGGCCATCCAGGCCATCCTGGAAGAGGAACAACTGCGCGTGGTCGTCTGCGGCAACGGCCGCGAGGCGCTGGCCCGGCTCAAGGAGGAGAAGCCCGACCTGGCCATCATCGACGTGATGATGCCGGTGATGAACGGCTACGAGACCATCGACGCCATCCGCAAGGACGGCACCCACCACTTCCCCATCCTCGTCATGAGCGCCATCCAGCCGCCCAAGGCAAAGATGGAGGAACAGCAGTGGGCCGGCTTCCTCAAGAAGCCCTTCTCCCTGCGAGACCTGGTGGACACCGTGGAGCGGCTGACGTCGTCGTAGGTTCCGCTCTCACTTTTTCAGCGCAAAGCATCCGCGGCGGGCAGGCAGCCGGCGCGGGTGCTTCTGGTTGAAATCGAAATATCGCGCGCGCACAGTGGGTCCACCTGACGCGACGCATTCATGCCTACTGAAGTCGAGCCGACACCCTCCCGCGAGCCGGGCCTGTTCCGCCTCACCTGGCCCATCTTCTTCGAAATCTTCCTCTTCATGCTGATGGGCACGGCGGACACGCTGATGCTCAGCGGTGTGTCGGACGCCGCCGTCTCCGCGGTGGGCGTGGTCAATCAGTACGTCTTCATCTGCATCCTGGTGATGGAGGTGGTGAGCCACGGCGCGTCCATCGTCGTGTCGCAATATCTCGGTGCGAAGCGCGGCACGGAGGCGGCGCGCATCGCGGCGCAGGCCATCACGATGAACTTCCTGCTGGGCCTGGCCGTGAGCGGCGGGCTGCTGTTGTCCGCGGACTTCATCCTGGGGCGGATGAACCTGGAGCCGCGGACGCTGGCGTACGCGAGCACCTACTGGCACATCGCGGGCGGCTTCCTGTTCCTGCAGGCACTCATCAACGTCTTCTCCAGCCTCATCCGCACGTACGGCTTCACGCGGCAGTCCATGTACGTGGCCATGGGCATGAACGTGGTGCACGTGGTGGGCAACTGGGTGCTCATCTTCGGGCACTTCGGCATGCCGGCGCACGGCGTGGCGGGCGCGGCCATGTCCACCGTCTTCAGCCGCGCGATGGCGGTGGGTGTCTTCGCGTGGATGCTCTGGCGGGTGATGGACGTGAAGATGCAGCCCACGCACTTCGTGGCGCTGACGCGCGAGTACGTGCGCAAGATCCTCCGCGTGGGCGTGCCGTCCGCGGTGGAGCAGATGACGTACCACGCGTGCCAGACGGTGTTCCTGTACTACGTGACGTACCTGGGCCCGGTGGCGCTGGCGTCGCGGCAGTACGCCAACGCCATGTCCCAGTACGTGTTCCTGTGCAGCCTGGCCATCGGCATGGGCACGTCCATCATCGTGGGACGGCTGGTGGGCGCGCAGCGCTCGCAGGACGCGTACGCGCGCGTGCTCAAGAGCCTCAAGTGGAGCATCGGCATCACGGTGGCGGTGGACGTGACGGCCATCCTCCTCCGGGAGCCGCTCATCCGCCTCTTCACGCACGACGGCGACATCCTGCGGCTCACCTCGCAGGTGCTCGTCCTGAGCCTGCTGTTGGAGACGGGCCGCTCGTTCAACCTGGTGCTGGTGAACGCGCTGCGCGCCGCGGGCGACGCCACCTTCCCGGTCATCATGGCGATGATCTCCATGGTCTGTATGAGCCTGCCCCTGGGCTACTACCTGGTGTTCCACCTGCACCTGGGGCTCGCGGGCGTGTGGCTGGCGGTGGCCGCGGACGAGTGGACGCGCGGTCTGGCCATGTGGATGCGCTGGCGAAGCCGCGCGTGGGAGCGCCAGTCGCTGGTGTCCCCGGCGGAGGCGCCGGTGGTGCTGGCGCACTGAAGCGGCGCGGGGCATTTCCGGACGCCCGCGAGGGCTTGGATGCGCGCCCGCCCTGCACGCCTGCACGGGGCGGCCGGGCGCGCTCAATTCCCGGCCCCTTCCGCTGGACGCGGCGCATCCCACTTTTGGTGGGCCGCGTTACGGGCCAAACCGGGAGGAACCCATGCTCGCCGTCGTCTACAAAGAGAACAGCCAGGTGAAGGTGGAGGAGGTCGAGGATCCGAAGCTGGAGTCTCCCACCGACTGCGTCATCCGCGTCACCTCCGCCGGCATCTGTGGAAGTGACCTGCACATGTACGAAGGCCGCACCGCGTCCAAGGCCGGACAGGTCTTCGGCCACGAGAACATGGGCGTCGTGGAGCAGGTGGGCCCCGGCGTGAGGAGCATCAAGAAGGGCGACCGCGTGGTGCTGCCCTTCAACATCGCCTGCGGCACCTGCTTCGACTGCGTGCGCGGCCGCACCGAGGCGTGCCTCATCGCCAATCCGGAAGCGCCGCACGCGGGCTACGGCTACGCGGGCATGGGTCCGTACCGCGGCGGACAGGCGGAGCTGCTCCGGGTGCCCTGGGCCGACTTCAACTGCCTGAAGATCCCCGGGAAGCCGGGCGACGACCTGGAGGACGACTTCCTCCTGCTGTCGGACGTGTTCCCGACCGCGTACCACGGCACCGAGCTTGCGAACGTGCGGCCGGGCGCCACCGTGGCCGTCTTCGGAGCGGGGCCGGTGGGCCTGCTCGCCGGCTACTGCGCGCTCCTGCGCGGCGCCTCGGAGGTCTACGTGGTGGACAGCGTCCCGGAGCGCCTGGCCAAGGTGAAGGAGATGGGCGCCATCCCCATCGACTTCACCAAGGGCGACCCGGTGAAGCAGATCATGGACCTGCGCCGCGGCAACCCGCTCATCATGGGCGCGCTGCGCTCCGGTGAGGAGAAGGCCCTGGGTGTGATGTGCGGCATCGACGCCGTGGGCTACCAGTCGCGCGACATCAAGGGCGCGGACGCGCACGGCGGCCGGGAGAAGCCCACCCAGGTGCTGGAGCAGCTGGTGGAGCTGGTGAACCCCACGGGCTCCATTGGCGTCGTGGGCGTCTACATCGCCCCGGACCCCGGCGCGGCGGATGAGAACGCGAAGCAGGGCATCTACCCGCTGCCCTGGGCCAAGGTGTTCGACAAGGGCATCACCGTGGGCACCGGCCAGACGCCGGTGAAGCGCTACGACTACTTCCTGAGGGATCTCATCATCGCGGGCCGCGCCAGGCCGAGCATGATCGTCAGCCACCGCCTGCCGCTGCAGGACGCGCCGGACGCGTACAAGAAGTTCGACGCGCGCAAGGACGGCTACACCAAGGTCATCCTCAAGCCCCAGCTGAGCCCCAAGGCTCGTGCGTAGGAGCCCCCCTGTCCCCAGGTCCAAGCCCCGGGGTGCACACGCCCCGGGGCCTTGGCGGTATATGGTCTGATGGTGGTCGCCCTGGACAAAACCTCGACCGTGCTGGTGGTCGAAAGCTACGACGACCTGCGCGAGGCCCTGGTGGCCCTCCTCGTGTTGGAGGGCTACACGGTGCTGTCCGTGGCCACGGCCACGCAGGCGTTGGAGGTGTTGTCCCAGATCCCGGACATCCCCTCGCTGGTGCTGCTCAGCCTGATGCTGCGCAACCCGGAGGACCAGCGCTTCCTCACCCGGCTGCGGAACCTGGGCCTGACGTCGCGGCTGCCGGTGCTGGCGCTCACCGCGGATCCAGACCTCCAGGCGGCCCCGCCCGGGACGGTGGGCCTCTTGGGCAAGCCGGTGCGCACGGAGGTGCTCCTGGCCGCCGTGGACCGGTACCGGATCCGGCACTGATGTCACCTGTTGGGGGCTGATGTAGGCACGGAAACACGGCAACTCCGGGCGGCAAGGGTCGATAATCCATCAACGTCCACCGTCTCGGTGGTTCGAGGGGGAAGACCCAACATGTCCAGAATCGGTGAGTCGATTGGCGGCGCCATCGCGGCGCGAGTGCAGCAGGCGCTGACCCCGCAGGTCCGCCCCACCC
>NZ_RAWN01000091.1:0-35279 GCF_003668895.1 Corallococcus sp. AB045 | reverse complement strand
GGATGGGGCAGCGCGGCGTGGGTGGGTAGACTCCGGGCCATGCGCTTCCAGCCACCGTGGGGTGGAGCCTTCCGGCTCGACACCTTCTTCCACCGCACACCGGACGTCCTCCCGGAGGAGACGATGGCCTCCATCCGCTCGGCCATCCTGGGCTCGTCGCTCCTGGGAGAGTCGAACCTGTCGGGGCAGTTCTCCGGCACGTACGGCTTCTCGCTGACGTTCCGCCGGGACGCGCTGCCGGAGGTCCACCAGCGCTTCCCGGCGTTCGCGCCGTACCTGGCGAAGACGCTCTTGCCGGAGTGCAACGCCTTCCTGCTCAACCCGCTGCTGGTGGGGCAGGGCCGGGGCGTGGCGGCACACATCGACCGGAGTCTTGAATTCTACGGTCCGAGTATCGGCTGCCCGGTGGCGGTGAGCGTGCTGTATGTCCAGGTTCCGAAGGAACTCCGGGGCGGGGCGCTGCGGCTGTACCACCGGGGAGGTCGGGTGGCGGAGCTGACGCCGCGACAGAACGCGCTGGTGATGTTCCGGGGCGACCTGCTGCATGAGGTGGAGTCCATCACCTCCGGCGCGGAGGGGCTGGGGGGCTCGCGGATCAGCCTGGTGGTGGAGCAGTACCGCGCGCCGGACGAGCAGCTGACGAACGTGCCCCGCTTCGAGCTGCGCACGCGCTCGGGGGTGCGGGCGTGAGCGACCTGACGCTGGAGTGGAAGCTGCCCGCGCCGCCGGATGTTGTATTCCCCGCCCTGTCCGAGCCCGCGCTCATCCGCCGCTGGTTCGGCGCGCCGCCGGGCTGCTACCGCACGCACGCGCCGGACCCCGGTGCGTTGGGGCAGCCCTACCGGGTGGGCTTGAGGGACTCAGCGGGTCGGGTGTTTTCCCAGGTGGGCTGCATCGTGCAGGTGGAGCCGGGGCGGTTCCTGGCGCTGGAGATGGACTGGGAGGGTGGCGGGCCGGTGCCGCCGGGGCGCACCCGGGCGGAGCTGACCTTCCATCTCGCGGAGGACGGCACGCGGCTGGAGTTGCGCCAGGGACCGTTCGCGGACGACGCGGCCCGGGACGCGCACCGCGCCTACTGGGAGGCGTGCCTGGGACGGCTCGCGCGCGTGGTGGCGGGCGAGGCGGTGCCGTGCTTCGAGGAGTTCTGGGAGGAGTCGCGCGGCTACGTGGGGCCGCTGGCGGTGGCCGCGTACACGGTGCTGGCGGGGCTGCGCGAGTCAGGCGCGCCGAAGGAGGCGGTGGCCCAGGTGGAGGACGTGCTCTACACGCACCTGTCGCGGCTGCGCGAGGACACCGCGGACGTGCTGGGCGCGGTGCTCCAGTCGCGGGTGGAGGGCGGCGCGAGCTGACGCCGCCGCCCCCCGGTGGGCTTAGGAGGCCAGGGCCTGCGGCGGGGGCGCGGGGACGTCCTCCTCCGGGACGTGGGTCTCCGCGTCCTTCGCCTTGGCGATGCGCTCGTCCAGCTCCGCGGTGAGGTGCTCGAAGACCTCCTTGTTGAGCGTGCCCTGCTGGTACGCGCTGAAGAGGGAGTCCTTCTCCACGATGAGGACGCGGCGGATGGCCTCCTGCTCCTCCTCTTCGTGGAAGCGGTTGGACTGCTGCTTGAGCGTGGCGATCTCCTGCTCCACCGCCTGCGCCTTCTGCTGGTAGTCGCGCTCCAGGGGCTCCAGCACGTCCACCGGAATCTCCCGGCCGCGGCGCATGGACTCCAGGGACGCGAGCGCCGCGTGGATGGCGCCCAGCTTGCCTCGGGCCAGCTCGTACTTCTCCTGGTAGACGTCCTTGAGGCCGGTGATGCCCATCTTCTTGAGCATCGGCGCCATGGTGAGTCCCTGGAAGATGATGGACAGCACCACCACGCCGAACGTCATGTTCACCAGCAGCTCTCGGTGGGCGAAGTCCGCCGGAAGACCCAGCACCAGCACCATGGACACCGCGCCGCGCAGGCCGCTCCAGGTGAGCACCGCGCTCCACTTCCAAGGCAGCTTCTCCGACGTGAACCGCAGCAGGCCGGACACGCCGTAGACGACCACCGCGCGGCCCAGCAGCACCGCTCCGTACGCCAGCAGGATGGGCAGCCACGAGTCGAGCAGCGACGACAGCTTCACCTCCAGGCCGATGAGCAGGAACACCACGGAGTTGAGCGCGAACGCCAGGTACTCCCAGAAGCTCTCCACCGCGATGCGCGTGGTGGGGCCCATGCCCATGCGCGCCGCCCAGTTGCCGCACAGCAGGCCCGCCACCACCACCGCGATGACGCCCGAGTAGTGGAAGTGCTCCGCCACCACGAAGGACCCGTACGCGGCGATGACCGTGAGGGTGATCTCCACCATGGCGTCCTCCACGCGGAGGATGACCTTGGACGCCGCCCAGCTCACCGCCCCGCCGATGACGGCGCCCATGCCCGCCACCTTGATGAAGTCCATCACCGCGCCGCCCACGGTGAAGGCCTGACCTCCGGCCACGCCCACCACCAGCGTGAAGAGCACCACGGAGGTGCCGTCGTTGAGCAGGCTCTCACCCTCCACCAGGATGGCCAGCCGCTTGGGCGCGCCCAGTGCCTTGAACAGGCCCACCACCGCGATGGGGTCCGTGGACACGATGAGCGACGCGAACACCATCGCGTGGATGAGGCCGAAGCCCTCCAGCGCGTTCAGCCCACTCATCGCCGGGGACAACAGCAGCGCCGTGAGCGCCATGGACGCCACCACGCCCGGAATCGCCATGGAGGTGATGGCCAGCTTGTTCTTCATGAACTTGCGGAAGTCCACGTGGAACGCCGCCTCGAACAGCAGACCCGGCAGGATGACCGCGAACAGCAGCTCCTTCGTCAGGTGCGGCGGTTCGAAGGCCTGCACGATGCCCAGGCCCAGGCCCGCCAGCACCAACGCCACCGTGTACGGAAACTTGAAGTAGCGCGCCGCGATCGCCACCGCTGTCGCGATGGAGAAGAGCAGCACGAAGGCCAACTCGAAGTGCATGAATTCCCAGCCCCGTTTGTGCTCAAAAAGCGCGAGAATGCCATGCGCGCGGGGCGGGGGGGCAACCCCCTTTCGGAGGGAAATGAGAGGGGACGGGCGGGCGTTGCATTTTGCCAGACTGTTTTCTCAGGGCTGGAGACGGATGCGTTGTGAGGCTCCGGGGCGGTGGCTAGAAGCGAGGGATGATGGACCTCTTCCTGATGTCACCCCCGGGCCGGGGCTGGGCGTTGCGAGGCCGTTCGAACTTCCGCAGCCGTGAGGCCGCTCCGGCGGATGCGCGCGGCGCGCGGCGGGAGTGGCTGACGCTCGCCCGGCACATCGAGTCCCGAGGCGGCACGGTGGTGGCGCTGCCCTCGCCGTCGGACGCGCTGACGGGCATGCCCTATGCCGCCGAGTGCGGCCAGGTGGTGGCGCGCGAGGGCCAGGCCCCGCTGTTCCTCCTGCCCAGGATGATGAGCGCGCATCGCTTCACGGAGCGCGACCATTGGACGCCGCTGGCCCGGCGCCTGGGCCTGGAGGTCGTGGACCCGGGCGTGGGCATCTGGGAGGCGCACGGCGACGTGGCGACGTTCGACGGCGTGACGCTGCTGTTCTGGGGCGGGCGTACGACGCTCGACGGGCTGGAGGCGGCCCAGAAGCACTTCCCCGGCGAGGTGCTGCGCGTGCAGGTGCGTGAGCCCGCGTTCCACGGGAACATGGCGGTGCTGCCCCTGCCGGCGGTGGACCGGCTGGTGGTGTGCCCGGACGTGATGGCACCGGAGTCGGTGGCGCTCCTGGAGCAGCGCTTCGGCGCGAACCGGCTGGTGCGGGTGACGGAGGCGGACATCCGCCGCTATGCGACGAACGGGCTGCCGCTGGGCAGGGACCTGCTCGCGCCCACGGTGATGCCCGCGCACATCGTGGAGACCTTCGAGCGCCTGGGCATGCGCGTGGTGTCCATGCCGATGCCGGAGCTGACGGAGAAGGGCGGAGGTTCGTCGCGCTGCCTCGTGTCGCGCGCGTCGGTGGACGCCTCGCGCGTCACGCTTCCGCCCGAGTACCGGTTGGACGTCGTGGCGAAGGACCTCGAAGCCGATGGCGGGTGAGCTCGCGTCGCAGGCCCAGGCGTTCTTCGCGGCGACCCCGGAGCTGTCGTTGCAGGCGCTGGGCTCCGGCGTGCACGTCCCCTCGCTGGACCTGGCGCCGTACGGCATCCCGGTGACGCACCTGCTGGCGGAGCACAACGCGGAGCTCGCGCGGCAATACCTCACGCTCAATCAGCTGGCGTTCGGCGGCATCGGCGTGCCGCGTTGGGTGCTGTCGGACCTGTACCTGCTGCCCGGCGCCATCGGGCTGTTGCGCTGTCCCGCGCGGCTGCTCAAGGCGCCCGCGCGCGAACGGCTGCTGCTGGCGGACGAGGAGTCGGCCATTGGCGCGGCCTGTTACGTGGCGCCGTCCCTGACGCCGGGGCTGTTCGTGGGCGTGTCGCTGTTCAGCTTCCTGCCGGGGCGGGGCGCGTCCGCGTGGGTGAAGCTGCTCACGCTGGGTATGGTGCGCGCGAAGCGGCTGCGCGGCGTCACCCAGTGGGACAACCCCGCCGTGCGCGTGCACTCGCGGCTGGGGCCCATGCGGCTGGTGGGACGTGTCCCCGGTGGCCACGACTACGACGAGCGCACCTTCGTCTACGAGACGGACCTCTCCAATGAGGCCAACGTGGCCCGGGCGATGCTCCGGGGTGATGCGCCCGCGCCCGCCACTCGCATCCCCGTCACCGACCTGTTGTCGCTGGGCGCGCTCTTGGACCGGGCGGAGGCCGGGGCACGGCTGGAGCTGGCGCCGCCCGGTCAGGACGACGGCCACGTGCTGGTGCGCGAAGTGCCTCCGGGCTGAGGCTCAGGGCACGGGGGCGTGCGGGAACTCGTCGTCCTGTTCCAGGGCCTTGCGCAGGGCGCTGGCGCCGTCCTTGAGGATGGGCGCGCCGTGCGCGAAGCAGACGGTCTGGATGGGCAGGTGGTCCAGGATGCGCTGGATGCTGGTGCGCGTGCGCAGCGGTTCGTCCTGGTACTCGCCGGGGACGAAGGTGGGCGTGCGCCGGCCCTCGTGTGACAGCAGGTCGGAGATGAACACCACGGCGTGCGGGCTCTTCTGGAGCCACAGCGTGTACATGGCCTCCGTGGGCCCCGGTGTCTGGAAGGTGTTGAGGCCGCCCGGCAGCGTGGTGCCGTTCACGTATTCGAAGTCCGGCTTCTCCTCCAGGCCCTGCGCTCCTTCCGGCGCCCAGACGGGCACGCCGAACACCTTGCGCAGGCGCCACGCGGAGCGCTGGTGGTTGCCCGCGGTGAGCACGATGGCGTCGATATCGCCCAGCTTGCGCAGGACCTTCTCGTCGATGGGCAGCGGGTCGATGAGGGTGACGGTGCCGTCGTCGTCCACCACCGCGTAGGCGTCGCTGCGGATGCCGCCGAGCCGGTCGTCGGAGACGGTCCAGTGGTGCACGCCGGGGACGATTTCATCCGTCTTCTTCGCCTGGGCCTTGGGCTCGCTCATGCGGACAAAGCTAGGCACCTGTCCCCGGATGACAGGGGTCCGCGCTCCGCTGCCCGCCTGCCCCTCCAGCGAGCCCTCCTGCCCCCTTCGCATCCCGACCGCCGCGCGCACCTTTGTCGTTGGACGAAGGAGCGACCCGATGCGCGCGATGACCCACGAGATGCGACCACTGGTGCTGTTCGATGGGGACTGCGGCTTCTGCAAGCGC
This sequence comes from Corallococcus sp. AB045, assembly GCF_003668895.1. NCBI lineage: Bacteria > Pseudomonadati > Myxococcota > Myxococcia > Myxococcales > Myxococcaceae > Corallococcus > Corallococcus sp. AB045. The sequence continues at coordinate 29,564 of NZ_RAWN01000091.1, read as the reverse complement.
TGGGTGGCGCGCTGGCGCCAGGACACCGGTGGCCGGGTGCGCTTCGCGCGCGGGAGCAGGTGGCTGCTCAAGCTCCTGGGCATTTCGAGGAAGGACATGCTGCGGGCAATGCAGCTGGTGGAGCCATCGGGGCGCCGCTCGTCCGGCGCGGAGGCCGTCTTCCGCATGCTCGCCTGGTCGCCCCGCTGGAGCACGCGTCTGGCCGCGCGGCTGGGATTGTTGCCCGGCGTCCGGCAGGTGGCGGGCGCGGTGTATTCGGTCATCGCGCACCACCGCCGGCGCGCGTCGCGGTGGGACACGTGGTTGTTCAGCCGGGTGACGGAGCCCGCGGAGCACCGGCGGGTGCGCTGGGCCTTCATGCGCCTGCTGGGAGGCACGTTCCTCGTCGCCTTCACGTCGCTGGGGAAGCAGGTGCTGGGGCTCTACGGAGAGAAGGGCATCCGTCCCATCCGCGACGTCGCGCAGTCCGAGCGCTGGGCCGCGCAGGGCCGCTGGCGCCGTCCCTCCGTGTTCTGGAAGGACGCGTCGGACGCGGCGCTGGTGCGCGGCTGCCGCGTGGGACAGGCCCTGTCGCTGGCGCTGCTCCTCAACGTGGCTCCTCTCCCGAGCGCCGCCGCGCTGTGGGCGCTGTACCTGTCCTATGTGTCACTGGGGCGCGAGTTCCTGTCGTTCCAGTGGGACGTGCTGCTGTTGGAGATGGGGTTGTTGGGCGCGCTCACCGCGCCGGTCGGCGTGAGGCCCGGGCTGGGGAAGCGGGACGTGTCAGCGCTGGAGGTGTTCCTCTTCCGGATGCTCGTGTTCCGGCTCTACTTCGGATCGGGCATCAGCAAGTTCCACTCGGGTGACCGGACGTGGCGCGAGTTGAGCGCGTGCGACGTGTACTTCGAGACCGCGCCCCTGCCCACGCGCGGCGGCTGGGCCGCGCACCAGCTTCCACGCCAGGTGCGCCACGCGGGCACGGCGGCGGTGCTGGCGGCGGAGACGGCGGTGCCGTTCCTCGCCTTCGGTCCCCGGCGCGTGCGGCAGGCCACCTTCGGCATCCTCTCCGCGTTGCAGGCGGCCATCATTGCCACGGGCAACTACGGCTTCTTCAACGTCCAGTCGCTGGCCCTGGGGCTGTGGCTGCTGGACGACGCGGCCCTGCGGCGCGTGCTGCCGGAGTCGCTGTGGCGCGACGCCGGGCCCGCGCGGCGGCCGTCGGTGCCGGGCACGGCGCTGTCCGTGGTCGCGGCGGTGCCGTTGCTCACGCTGGGCACCGTGGAGCAGCTGCGCCGGATGGGGTGGTGGCCGCGCGGCCCGGAGCGCCTGGTGCGGGCGGTGGACTGGCTGGAGGACCGGGTGATGCCGCTGCACTCGGTGAACTCCTACGGCCTGTTCGCGGTGATGACGGTGGACCGGCCGGAAATCACGGTGGAGGGCTCGGACGACGGCGAGCATTGGGTGGAGTACCCGTTCCGATACAAGACGTCGGGCGTGGACCAGCCACCGCGCCAGGTTGCCCCGCATCAGCCCCGGCTGGACTGGCAGATGTGGTTCGCCGCGCTGGGGTCGCCGCCTTCATGGTTCCTGGCCCTGATGGAGCGGCTGCTGGAGGGCTCTCCGGAGGTGCTGGGGCTCTTCGCGTCCAACCCCTTCCCGGACCGTCCGCCCCGGCTCGTACGGGCGGTGCTCCACGACTACCGGATGACGTCCCGGGCGGAGCGCCAGCGCACCGGAGCCTGGTGGAAGCGGGAGCGGCGCGGGCTGTATGTGTCGCCGTTGACCCTCGCGCCCGGGTCATCCGAGCAGGCGGGAAGGCTGACCTGGCACGTCTGAAACATGCCTGGGTCCATGCGACTCGTGCCCGGTACGCCAGGACCCCACACGGGGGCGGAACGGCTAATGGCTCCCCGTGCGAAAGCAAAGGGCCGGGGACTGGCGGGGGATGGGGATCGCTGGGTACGGTTCAAGGGCGATGGTGTCCGGTGCTTCCTCGTCTTCCCTCATCTTCGGCAGGTATGCGGTGCTGCGCCGCGTGGCCGTGGGGGGCATGGGGGAAATCTTCCTGGCACGTCAGGTGGGCGTGAGCGGCTTCGAGCGCCCCGTCATCCTCAAGAGCCTGCTGCCGGACCTGCTGGAGCACGACGGCTCGGTGGAGATGTTCCTCGACGAGGCCCGCGTCGCGGCGCACCTGAACCATCCGAACGTCGTCTCGCTGTACGAGGTCGGCGCGTGGCAGGGCACGTTCTACATCGCCATGGAGTACATCGAGGGCGAGAACCTGGGCCGCCTGGCGAAGGCGTCGCAGCGGGCCGGCACGCCGCTGCCCCACCGCGTCTGCGCGCAGATGATCCGCGACGCGGCGCTGGGGTTGGATCACGCGCACCACGCACGAGACAGCCAGGGCGCGTCGCTGGAGTTGGTGCACCGGGACATCAGCCCGCAGAACATCATGGTGCGCCTGGACGGCCTGACGAAGGTGGTGGACTTCGGCGTGGCCAAGGCGACCATCCGCGCCAGCCGCACGCGCACGGGCGTGCTCAAGGGCAAGCTGCGATACATGTCGCCGGAGCAGGTGCGCAACGAGCCCGTCTCCGGCACCAGCGACCAGTTCGCGCTGGGCGTGGTGCTGTGGGAGCTGTGCACGCGCCGGCCGTTCATCGACACGGACAACCCCGCGGAGGCCATGCGGCGCATCGCGCTGGCGGCGGTGCCCCGGCCCTCGCAGTTCGTGGAGGGGCTGTCGCCGCTCTTGGAGCAGATCATCCTGCGCATGCTCCACCGCGCCCCCGGTCAGCGCTTCGCCCGCTGCGCGGACGTGGCCCGCGCGCTCCAGTCCTACCTGGATGAAACGCCGGAGCCGCCGGAGGAGAGCGTCCCCGCGGTGGTGACGCGGTTGGTGGGCGACACGGTGCTGGCGCGTCTGCGCGACGCGGGCAGCGGCGAGCCCGGGCTGCCCCAGGTCCGCGATCCCTCCAACGTGTCGTGCCCGCGCTGTGGCCAGTCCACCAGCGCGACCAGTCGCTTCTGTCCCGCGTGCGGCAACTCGCTCACGCCCATGGGCGTGGACGCCGCGCAGAAGTCGCTCACGCCTTCGTCCGGTTCCGGCTCCGGCTCCGGAGACGCCTCGCCCAGGCTGCCGGTGATGCCCGCGCTGCGCGAGCCGCCCGTGCACCTGGGCGACGAGGACCTCCCCGACGCGCCAACGGCCAAGGCGCCCGCGCGCCGCGGCGACGGCGCCGTGCACGAGCCGCCCACCGACCCGACGATGGAGGTGCCCGCGCCGCCGGCCTCCGCCCTGGCCGAGCCGCCTGCCGCGCACGAGGACGACGACGGGCCCCCGGCGCTGGGAGACGAGGCCCCGGGCCCCACGGTGAAGATCCGCGCGATGGACGCGCAGGCGCAGATGCGCCGGCTCACGTTGCTGGTGGTCGCGGGCGAGCCGGCCCACGCGGTCCGGTTGCGCGAGGCGGTGGCGCAGGTCTCGGCGCGCCACCACGTGGAGGCGATGGCGCTGTCGGACACGCACTGGTGTCTGCCCTTCGGCCTGCCGCAGGCGCGCGCGGACGATGCGACGCGGGCGCTGAAGTGCGCGGAGGAATTGGGCAGCGCGGGCGTGAACGTGCGGCGGGGCCTGGAGTCCGGCGTGGTGCGCACGAGCTCGGAGGCCGGGGCGCCCCGGCTGTCAGGCCTGGGGCTGGAGCGGGCGCAGGCGCTGGCGGACGCGGCGGTGTCCGGCGAGCTGCTGGTGGGCGCCTCCGTGAAGGCGCTGCTGGTGGAGGCGGGCGGGGTGCGCATCGGCATGGCGCGCGAGCTGCCCGGCGGCACGGCGTGGCGGGTGGAGTCCGGCGCGCCCGCGACCCGCGTGGACGCGCTGGTGGGGCGCGACGAGGCGCTGACCCAGGCGGCGATGGTGGTGGAGTCGGCGTGCAAGGGCGAAGGCGGCGCGCGGCTCTTCGTGGGGCCCTCGGGCGTGGGACGCAGCCGCTTCCTGGAGGCGGTGTCGGAGCTGGCCGCGGGCGCCTCGCCGCGCGTGGTGTACGCGTGGGGTGGAGACCCTCGCTCCGCGGGAGCGCTGGGGCTGTGGCGCACGGTGTTCGCCGCGCTGTCGCGGACCGCCACGAGCGGAGACGCGTCGCTGCCGCCGCTGTCGGGGCTGGGCTTCTCCGAACCGGAGGCCGCGGCGCTCTGGCGGAGGCTCGCGCGGGGCGTGCCCGTGGGCGGCGGGCTCCTGCCGGCGGGAGACGGAGCGGTGGTGGACGCCATCCAGCGCGTGGCGAAGCCGTCCGGCCTGTTGCTGCTGGTGGACGACGTGCACCGCGTGGACGGCCCTTCGCTGGACATGCTCGCGGGGCTGCTCGCGGCGAAGGAGCTGGGCGTGTCGCTGGTGGCCACGGGTGACGTGGACGCGGTGCCCACGGCCCTGGCCTCGCTGCCCGTGACGGTGCTGGAGGGACTGTCGCCGTCGGAGCTGAACGCGCTGCTCACCGCGAGCCTGGGCATGGCCCTGTCGCCGTCGTTGGAGCGGGCGGTGGCGGACCGGGTGCGCGGGAATCCCGCGCATGCGCTGGCGCTGGTGCGGCTGCTGGTGTCGGTGGGGGTGTTGCAGCGCACGGAGAGCGGCTTCCAGTCCAATGGCCCGCTGTCCCCCGCGGCGCTGCCGCAAGGCCTGGGGCAGGCCCTGGGCGCGCGGCTGGAGCTGCTGCCCGCCGCGTCGCTGCGCTTCCTCCAGCGGGCCGCGGTGGAGGGCTCGCTCTTCTCCGCGGAGCTGGTGCGCGCGTCGCTGACGGCCACGGACGGCGCAGGGGTGCTGGAGGACGCGGAGTGGGTGGTGCCCGTGCCCGGGCAGCCCGGCATCTTCCGCTTCATGAGCGAGGAGGCGCGGCAGGTGCTGCGCGAGCGCCTGTCGCCCTCGCAGCTGCGGAGCGCGCACCAGGAGCTGGCGGAGGCGCTGGAGATGCTGGTGTTCGCGCAGGAGCCGGCCCGCGAGGTGCGGGTGGCGGACCACCTGCTGGGCGCGGATGCCTCCGGTGCTCCGGCCGCGTGCGAGCGGGCGGGAGACTGGTTCGCGGCGCGAGGCGAGTGGCGCGCGGCGGTGGAGTTCTACCGCTGGTCCCTGGGCCGGGCGCCTGGCGCGACGGCGGCGGTGGTGCGCTGGCAGCTGGACGTGCTCGCGCGCGCGGCGGGATGCCTCACGCAGGCGGACCCCGCCGCCGTGGACGGGCTGGTGACGCCGTGGCTGGACCAGGTGCCGGTGATGCAGACGCCCGGCCGGTGGGCGGAGGCCGCGCGGCGCCTGGCCGTCGCGGAGCTGAAGCTGGGGCGCGTGGATGACGCGGAGGTGCGCCTCAGCATGGCGCAGGGGCCGGCGGGCTCGGACCCGGAGGTCGAGGCCCTGGTGCTGGGCGAGCTCGCGCGCGTGCGCGAGGCCAAGGGCGAGACGACGGCCGCGGTGGAGCTGCTCGCGCGGGCCTTCCAGCGCATGGGGAACCGGACCCCGCACGTGGCGGACTTCTTCTGGGAGCACTACCTGCTCCTGGGCCGGCTGCAGCAGCGGCTGGGGCAGCTGGACCGGGCGCGGGTGGGCTTCACGCGCGCGGCGGAGCAGGCGCGGTCGGTGGGCAGCGCGGTGGGCCAGGCGCGAGCGCTGTCGCAGCTCGCGGGCCTGCGGGTCCTCGCGGGCGAGCCGGCCCAGGCGCTGTCGGACCTGGAGCGCGCGCTCGCCCTGGCCGAGCAGGGTGGGGACGCCCAGGAGGTGGCGCGCATCCACTACAACGCCGGGCGCCTGCTGGTGACGGGAGGCCGGGCCCCGGAGGCGCGTGAGCGGCTGGAGCAGGCGAGGGAGCGCGCCCGGGTGGCCGGCTGGCGGGAGGGAGAGGCCCTGGCCGCGCAGGTGCTGGGGGCGATGGAGGCCCGGACCCCGCGCCGTGGAAGTGGGCAGTAGTCGTCAGCAGGCGTGCAGGCGCGCGGACTTCGGCGCGAGCGCTCGCGGTTTTCACGCCCTTTGAGTGATCCACCGGTAGACTCGGCCATTCCCCGCCTGCCCCCGTGCCTGCCTTCGTGAAGACCTCACGCCCCATCTCCTTTTCCTTGTTGGGTTTCCTCGCGCTGGGTGCCCTCGGTGCGTGTGGACCGTCGCCCACGACCATCACCCTGGATCCGCCCGAGCTGCGCTACCTGCGCACGCAGGGGCAGAACCTGCCGCTCAGCTACACGGTGTTGGACGCGGACGGGCGCAAGATGATGGACACGCGCTTGCGCTGGACCAGCTCCGCGCCGGAGGTGGCCTCCGTGCTGGAGGACGGTACGGTGGTGGCGCGCAAGTCCGGGAAGACCATCATCGGCGTGCAGGGCGGACGCGCGAAGGCGGCGCTGCCGCTGGACCTCACCATCCTCGCGTCGCTGGACGTGCGCGCGCCGGGCGCGGACTTCGTGGAGGTGGGGCGCACCATCAAGATGCGCGTGGTGGCGCGCAATGAAGCGGGCCACGTCATCCCCGACGCGACGCCCGACTTCCGCTCCAACAACGAGGCCGTGGCGCGCGTGGAGAACGGCGAGCTCATCGCCGCGTCCGCCGGCGTGGCCACCGTCACCGCGACGCTGGGGCACCTGCACCGCGCCATCGCCGTGCAGGTGGTGCCGCCGGACTTCGCGCGCCTGGGGCTGAACCTCACCTCGTACACCTTCAAGAAGAAGGGCCAGTCGGTGATGGTCCAGGCGCGCGCGTACAACCGCAACGGCGTGGCGCTGGAGAAGGTGCCGCTGGAGTGGTTCAGCTCGAACGCCGCCGTGGTGACGGTGTCGTCCGAGGGCCGCGTGACGGCCGTGGGCAAGGGCCGCGCGGTGGTGTCGGTGGTGGCCGGCCGCCGCCGCACGGCCGCGGACTTCATCGTCGAATAGCCCCGCCGGTTCGACGCCGGGCCCGCCGCACTTGGAGCGGCGGACCCCGAGGCGATGGGCCTCTACGGCTTCTTCTTGGGCGGCGCCGGGGACTTCGGCGCGGGGCGCTTGCCGCCCTTCTTCTTGGACGCGGCCTCCACGTCATCCGGGCAGGGCGGGCGGGGACCGTCGCTCGGCGGCTGGATGGTGAACTCGACGCGGCGGTTGAGGGCCATGCCCTCCTCCGTGGCGTTGTCGGCCAGGGGCATGCTGCGCCCGAAGCCCTGCGAGCACACGCGCTCCGCGGCGACGCCGGTCTCGATGAGGAAGCGCTTCACGCTGGCGGCGCGGCGCTTGGACAGCTCCAGGTTGTACTGGTCGCTGGCGCGCGAGTCGGTGTGCCCCTCGATGAGGATGCGGTCCATCTTCGGGTTCTCCTCCATCACCCGCGCGACCTCCTCGAGCACCGGGTAGGACTCGGAGAGGATGACGTCCTGGTCGGTGGCGAAGTTCACCTGCTCCAGGATGACGATCTTGTTCCCCGACGTGCGCGCGAGCGGACAGCCGTCGCGGCCGCGCTTGCCCTGCGGGACGTCCGGGCACTTGTCGATGCGGTCCACCACGCCGTCGGAGTCCGCGTCGGTGTCCGGGCAGCCGCTGTTCTCCACCGGGCCCGCGAGGTTGGGGCAGCGGTCGCGCTCACCGATGACGCCGTCGTTGTCGGGGTCCACGGGCGGAGGGGGCGGCTCGGGCGGCTCCTTGAATCGCTCGATGGCCTCCCACTCGCGCGTCTTGGCGGGCACCCAGAGGATGGACGTGAAGAAGCTCAGGTTCGGCGACGCCAGCGAGCAGCCGCAGCCCAGGCCGCCGCCGAAGGTGAAGGTGACGCCCAGCGAGCTGTACCAGCGCAGGCCGATGAGCAGCTCCGCGGGAATCTGCCGCTCCTGGCCCGGAGCCTTCTTGAGGCCGAACGCGCCGTTCACCATGCCGAGCGCGGTGATGCCGCTGCCGCGCAGCAGGGGCACCTCCGTGCCCAGGCCGAACGGGGCCATGTCCCCTAACTGCACGCCGCTGAAGATGACGTCCGGCCGCTTCCAGAAGCCGCCGTTGAAGGCGAGGAGGATGCCGGACTCGAAGCGGTAGTCGAGCACCAGGCCCGGCGCCCAGGTGAGCTCGCCGTCGCCCGCGAAGGCCTCCTGCACGCCGGTGGGGAAGCTGACGTTGAGCGTGAGCGCGGCGCCCCAGCCGTGGCCCTCCGCGGAGCGGCGGAAGCCGGGGATGGCCACCTTGCCCATGAGGCGCAGGTCGCCCAGGGCGAAGCTCTCCACGGGCCCTTCGGTGCCGATGACCTCCAGGTTCTGGCCGCCCTGTAGGAGCACGAGCGGCATGTCCACGCCGACCTCGAACCAGTCGAAGAGGCCGACGGTGGCCATGACATCCAGCTGGAGCCGGTTGCCCACGAGGCTGATGGAGCCCAGGTCTCCGTCCTTGGGGACGAGCGAGAGCGGGTTGAGGGAGTAGCTGAAGTAGGGCCCGGCGGAGACGGACAGGTGGGACAGGGGCCGCGACTGGGTGACCATCACCAGGTCCTGCGGCGCGCCGGATGGGCGGAAGACCTGGATGTTGAAGCGCGGATCCGGCGCGGCGTGGGCGGCGGTGGACAGCGCGAGGGCCAGCAGCAGCGGGAGGAGCGGCGCGCGGGAAGGCTTCATCGGACGCGGCGGGTGGAGCGCAGGAAGAGGAAGCCCAGGGCGAGGGTGACCAGCATGGCGGTGCTGCCGGTGGGGGTGTCCTCGGCGGTGGTGCCGCAGCAGAAGGCGCCACCCTGGGGTTCGGTGCCGGGTTTGCGGCGGCCGCGTTCGCACTGCTGGGTTTCGGCGGAGCAGAACTCGACGCCCAGGCAGTCGCCGCTGTCGGCGCAGGTTTCGAGGCAGGTGTTGGAAGTGAGGTCGCAGGTGCCGCCGCAGGGGCAGTGGGCATCGGCGAAGCACTCGACGCACGTGGAGCCGTCACACACGCGCCCTTGCTCGCACGTCACGGCGCAGGCGCCGGTGTTGGAGCAGGTGCGGGTGGTGGGGTCGCATTTGCCGCTGCCGCAGTCGGAGTCGTTGACGCAGCCCACGCACACGCTGTTCTGCACGGTGCCGTCGGAGAGGCAGAACGGGGTGTCCTCGCCGCATGAGTCGCAGCGGGGGCCGCAGCGATTGTCGGTGGTGCAGGAGCTGCATTCACCGCTGACGCAGGTCTGGCCGTCGCCGCATTCCAGGTCGTTGCGGCACTGGACGCAGACCTCGCCGTCGAGACAGAAGGGGCGCTCGCCGGGGCACTTGGAGCAGCCGGGGCCGCAGCGGTCGGAGGTGTTGCATTCGGCGATGCTGTCGACGCAGGCGCCGTTCAGGGTGTCGCAGCGCTGGCCGTTGGAGCACTGGCTGTCGGTGGTGCACTCGACGCAGGAGGGCGGGGCGCCGGGAGTGGGCGCGGCGCACTGGGTGCCATTGGGGCAGCAGTTGCAGGAGTTGCCGGCGCAGGCGTCGTTGGTGTTGCAGGGCGTGCAGACGTGGTTGGAGCAGCTCTCACCGCGGTCGCATTGGGTGTCTTCGTTGCACTCGACGCAGGTGTTCGCGGTGAGGTCGCAGACCTGGCTGCCGGGGCACTCTGCGTCGGCGGTGCACTGGACGCAGGTGAAGTTCGGCTCGTCGCAGACCTGGCCGGAGCCGCAGTCGGAGTCGCGGACGCAGCCGGTGCACACGTTGGTGGTGGTGTCGCAGCGGCCAGTCTGGCAGTCGCTGTTCTGGGTGCACGCGACGCAGGTGAACTGGCCGTTGACCTGGGCGCAGATGGGCGCGGTGGGACCGCACGGCGAGCAGATGTCTCCGCACAGGAGGTTCGTGTCACAGGGTGCGCAGAGCGCAGCGGAGTTGCAGTAGTAGGACGAACCGCAACTGCCATTGCCGGGCTGGTTCGCGAACTGGCGGTTGCACTGGACGCACTGATCCAGGTTGTCCGGGAACGACGGCCGGCCGGTCTCGGTCTGGAACAGCTGTGCGGGTTGGACCAGCGTGAAGCCGGAAGAGTTAAGTGGGATGACCGGATCCTCACCTGCGGGCTGATCGAAGTCCGTGAATGCTCCGTCCAGGACGGCGAACTCCAGCGCGGCGTGCTCCACGATCTGCACGTAGAGCAGTTCAATGGGGTAAAGCCCGGATTGGGTGAAGGTGACGGAGTTGGTGGTGCGTCGTGTCGGCGCCCCCAACTCCGGCGGCCGGATGATGATGTCGTAGCGTCTGCTGGCCTTGTCGAACAGGACGAGGCTGATGGCGTCATCGGCGTAGAAGCCGAAGTGCAGGACGCGCCCGACCATGGCCGGAGTGACATTCAAATAGCCGCGGAAGCGTGAGACGAAGCGCGTGCTTGAATTGTTGTAGTGGAAGGGGCAACCACCCTGGTCACAACCCGAAACCACTTTGACGAAATCGCCGAAGCTCAGCACACGGCCATCATTCAAGTTGTTCGATAGGTCGAATGCCGAGCGCAGCACGGAGGTCATGCGCGTTCCGGCGGTCTCCTCCATGTAGGCATTCAAATTCTCAATGTAGTTCGTTTGATACTGAGGGAACTCGCCGGTGGTCCTCGTCCACACGCTGGACGCCATGCAGATGCCCGTACCGACTTGGCCGCTTGGCGATGGCGCGGAGGGGGCTCCAGTCACCAAGACGTCAGGCAGCTTTAAGCCTGGGGCTGGGGCTTTCTGCGCCACGGCAGGCGCGCTCGCGAGGCACACGGCGAGCAGGGACAGCGCGGCAACCGCGCGGAGGGGCAGGGGAGCAGTGCGCAAAACGGGCGCAGCCTTACAGATTAAGTTGATGTTCTCAACCTTCCGCCCACGTCCCGAGTCCCAGTGCCCGAATGCGACCTCCAGGGTCCTCTGTCCCTCCACGTCGCAATCAATCCGGACAGCGTGCAAAACAGGAAACCGTCACACACGACGACAGGCGACATCCCCGTCCTGCGAGCGGATGAACGCCGCGGCGAGTTCGTTGCCCAGGGCCGCGCACAGCACCTCGAACGTCCGACGCCGGGCTCCACCGAAGAAGCCCGGCTGTCGCGCCAGGGTCTCCGGGTGACGCACGAAGACGTTGTACCCGAGGATGCACCCGTCCGCGCGCAGCACGGTGATGCCGTCGGTGGCCATCATGCCGCGCAAGAGCTGCGCGGCCGCCCGCACCGCTGACGCCGCGCTGTCGTCCTGGGTCGCGTGGTGCCGGTCCAGCAGCGCCACCACGTCCATGGGCCGGGGCAACAGGATGCCGTCCACGAACAGCGCCGAACCCGCGCGCTCGCGGGGCAGCACCGCCACCAGCGTGCCGTGCGAGGACTGCATCACCTCGAACAGCACCCGCCGGAAGAAGCCCCGTGCGTACTCGCGGCTGGAGGGCAGGACCTGCTCGGTCACCGCGCTCGCCAGCGCGTCCAGCACCACGGAGGGCGGCTCCAGGTCGATGCGCGCGCCGGACAGGTACACGTGCCGGCACAGCCCTCCGCCTCCGCGCAGCTCGATGATGTTGTCCGCCAACTGCAACACGCCCACCACCCGTGCGCCCCGGTCCGGCGCGTGCCGCAGGCGCTCCAGCGGCGTCTCCGCCAGGGGGAACGGATCCGTCCGGAAGATGCCGTAGGTGAGACCCGCGGGCTCACGCACCAGGTACAGCGCCCACCAGCGCCCCTGCCCCAGCGGCGCGCACTGCTTGAGCGCCCTCTGGATGGTGGCGCGGGTGCGCGGCCCCGAACCCAGGGGAATCGGGTCGTGCCCGCCCAGCAGCTCCATCATCGCGCCCAGGTCGTCACCCAGGAACGCGGTGGGGAACAACAGCGCGCCCTCCTCGCGGTAGCGCGACAGCGTCACCAGCAGCTCGCTGAGCGCGTCCGCCGTCTGGGGACACGTCATGTCCGCCTCGTCGAGGAACGTACTGACGGACTCGGTCAGCAGGTGACGGAACGACAGGATGAGAGGAGAACCCGCCTCCGGGCCCGGACCGGTCATGGCGGACCCAGCATGACGCATCGGTGGCGATGAGGCACGAAGTCTCGCCTCCATTCCGAAGGCGGGACCCCGTCAGGAACCGGCCGCCTACTCCGCCGCCCGCCGTGCCGTCTCCAGGGTGGAGGCGGTGCGCAGCCAGCCCTCCGCCTGGGCGTCCAGGTGGGACAATAGCTCCGAGAAGAAGCGCGTCTCCATGGCCTGCGCCAGCGTGGCTCCGTGCGCGTCCGCCCACTTGCGCGTCACCGTCGCGCGCACCTGGGCGCCCAGCAGGTCCACGAAGCGCTCCAGCAGCGGCGTGGACAGGAGCGTCCCCGCCCACACCACCGCGTCATGGCCCAGGCCGCCGGTGGCCACCGTCACCACCGCAGCCGCGCCGGACGGCACCGAGTACACCAGCGTGGTGAGCGCCTGGAGCAGCTCCTCGCGCATGCCGCCCTGCAGCTCGCTGCCCACCAACTGGCGGCAGAAGTCATACAGCGTCGCCCGGTCCGCCGCGTGCGCGTGCAGCGCGCCCAGGTCCAGCGGCGCATCCAACCGGCCGAGCATCGCGGGCCCGAAGGACTGCTCCAGCTTCTCGCGTGTCTCCGCGTCTCCGCGCCACGCGGCCACCTCCGGCGCGAAGGCGTCCACCAGCCTGCGCAGCCCGTCCTTCATCGAGTCATCCACCGCCTGCGTGGGCAGCGCCTCATTCGGCCGGGGGCCGGTGAAGGACTCGCGCACCTTGCGGCTCACGAACGTGAGCGCCGTGGCCAGCCCGCGAAACGGCAGTCGCACGAACCGGTGGAAGGTGCTGCGCGCATCCAGTTCGTCGCGGAACGCATCCACCAGCACGTCCGCGGGCACGGCCTTCAGCGCCGCCTGCGCGCCAATGCCTTGCAGGTCGTGCCGCAGCCGCTGCCGCAGTCGCTCTGGCTCACGGGCCGCACGGGTCGCCGCCCGCGCCACCGCGTCCAGCTCCGAGCGCGCATCCGACAGCGACGCCTCCAACGCCCGCGCCTTCAGCTCGCGCGCATGTTCCGCCTGTCCCAGCAGCGCTGCGAGCGGCGGCCGTCCATCCAGCGCCTCCGTGGCCAGCGGCTTCAGCCCTGCCTCCACGTCCGGCTGGTGCGGTGCCAGGTAGCGCGCGAGCGGCGGATGGCCCACGTCCTGGGCCAGCTTGTCCAGGTGGCCGCGCGCCACGTCCTCGCGCGTGGCTTCGTTGTAGACGAGCAGGTACGGCTTGCCGTGGCCCACCGCCGCGCGCAGGAAGTCCACCAGCGCCGCGTTCTGGTACGTCTGCCGGCTCACCACGAACACCAGCACGTCCACCGTGACGAGCAGCGCCTCGGCCCGCTCGCGGTTGTCGCGGTACACGCTGTCGAAGTCCGGCGTGTCCATCACCAGCAGTCCGCGCGGCATCGCATCCGACAGCACCAGGTACAGCCGGCCCGGAGGCCCGGGCTCGTCCACGGGCGCCACGGTGCCGTCGGCCACCGGGATGATGTCGTAGCGCTGGGTGAGCACGTCCTTCAGCGCGCCCGTCCACGTCTCTGGATTCGCCGCGGCCAGGCACTGCTTGGTGAGTCCGCCCTCGGGACGCGCGGGGGACAGGGACGCCTTCGCCAGCGAGTTGAAGAGCGTGGATTTCCCGACGTTGTTGGGGCCGGCGATGGCCACGAGGAGCAGCGGCGCGTCCCCGGCGCCGAGGCGGGGCAGCAGGTCGCGGCGCAGGCGTTCCGCCAGGCGGCGGGCCACGTCGGCGTCACCGCTGTCGGGGAAGCGTTCGGAGGCGGGCAGGGCGTCCAGGGCGGACGCGAGGGCGGTGCGCAGGGCGCGAGGGTCCTTCATGGGCATAAGGGGCCACGCGTAAGACAGCACGCACGCCGCGTGGTGCCCAGCCTGGTGTGCGCACTCTGTCCACCGGGGACACCCCTGGAGAGGCGCGATAGGGTGCGCCGCATGCGCTCCCTCCTCGCCTGCCTGCTCCTGTCGGGGTCCATCGCCTGCACGGCCACGAACGCCAACGCGCCCGCGCCCGCGTCCGCCGAGTCCCATGCCGAAGGCCCGCTGCCCTTCATCCCGGACGACTACGCCCGCGCGCTCGCGGACGCGAAGGCGAAGGGCGTGCCCCTGTTCGTCGACACCTGGGCGCCGTGGTGTCACACCTGCCGCTCCATGCGCGCGTACGTCTTCACGGACAAGGCGCTGGCGAAGCACGCGGACCGCTTCGTGTGGCTGGAGCTCAACACCGACCTGACCCAGAACGCGACGTTCCAGGAGAAGTACCCCGTCGAGTTCTGGCCCACCTTCTTCATCATCGACCCGCGCGAGGAGAAGGCCCTGCTGCGCTTCGCCGGCAGCGCGACGGTGCCGCAGCTGGAGCGACTCTTCGAGGACGGCGAGCGCGCCTATCAGGGCGGTGCCACCGGCGCGGAGGCGCTGCTCGCCCGCGGTGATGCCCTCTACGGAGAGCGCAAACCCGCGGAGGCCGCCGAGGCCCTGTCGCTCGCGCTCGCGGAAGCCCCAGCCGACTGGTCCCGCCGGGGCCGCGCGCTGGAGTCACTGCTGATGGCGCAGTACGGAGCGAAGCAGTACGTGCCCTGCGCGCAGAAGGCGGTGGTGGAGCTGCCGAAGGTGCCTCGCTCGCTCAGCCTGGCCAACGGCGTCCTCAATGGCCTCGGCTGCGCGCTGGCCATCCCGGAAGGCACGCCCGAGGCGGCGGACCTGCGGCACGCGCTGGAGGCGAAGGCGCGCGAGGTGCTCGCGCCGCCGGCCATCGACATGGAGGCGGATGACCGCTCCGGCCTGTACGAGGTGCTGGTGGAGGCGCGCAAGCAGGACAAGGACACCGCTGGCGCGAAGCAGGTGGCCCAGGAGTGGCTGACGTTCCTGGAGGGCGAGGCCGCGAAGGCACCTAACCCCGAGGCGCGCAGCGTGTTCGACTCGCACCGCATGCTCGCGGCGATGACGCTGGAGCAGCCGCAGCGTGCCATCCCCGCGCTGGAGCAGAGCGAGAAGGACCTGCCCCAGGACTACAACCCGCCCGCGCGGCTCGCGACGCTGTACCGCCTGTCGGGCCGGCTGGACGACGCGCTCGCCGCGAACGACCGGGCGCTGGCGCGGGTGCAGGGCGCGCGGCGGCTGTCCGTGCTCTCCGGCCGCGCGGACATCCAGGTCGCGCGCAAGGACACCGCGGGCGCGGTGAAGACGCTGGAGGAGGCGCTGGCCTTCGCGAAGACGCTGCCCGCCGCGCAGGTGTCCCCGCGTCAGGTGGAGTCGCTGGAGAAGAAGCTCGCCGGGCTCAAGACGCCGGCCACTGTCCCTGGCGCGGCGCCGTAGCCAGCACACGAGCCTTCGCGCGTGCCCATCACGGAGCCAGCGGCACCGCGCGACGGGCATCCAGGTCGAGCAGCTCGAAGTCCTCCGCGCGGCCCTCGCGCATGGCGCCATCGGTGAACACCATCACCGCCTCACCCGGGCCCGTCGCGGGCGGCGGGCCGTGCGCGTAGTCCACGCGCGATCCGTCCGTCACCAGGTGACGCAGCACTCCATCTCGCACGGGACCGGGTGACACCAGCTCCCGCACCCGCTTGTCCCGCGTGTGGCCCACCACCTGGGTCAACCCGAGTGGCAACCTCCTGGGATCGAACCTGCGCCGCGGAGTTCCTCGCACACGCTCCGAGTCCTCCGCGGCGAGGCTGGGCCGCTGGTAGAAGATGCCCACGCCCTCGCCATCCCTCGCATTGCCCGGATGGTGCAGCCCCGGCAGCACGAGCGGCCTGCCCTTCCACCCGGCCACCGCCCGGTCCATCACGCCGTTGAGCGCCTCCGCCACCGCGCGCGCGTCCGCCCACCGCTCGGGCTCGAGCCCCACGATCCCCAGGTCCTCGCGCGTGACACCCGCGTGCAGCACCAGCAGCGAGTCCCCGGCCGCATGCGCCACGCGGAAGCGCCGTGCGCGCAGCAGGTGCTCCACCCACGCGCGCTGCTCCTCGGTCCAGGTGCTGAAGTCCCGCGCCGCCAGCTCCGCGCTCGGCAATCCAGGCCAGCGCTGGAGGAAGGCCCGCTCCGCCGCCGCGTCGGTGTCGTCCCCCGCGTAGACCCGGTCCGCCTCCACCTGCGCGGCGCGGAACGTCGCATCGGTGAAGTCCGCCAGCTCCCCCACGCGTCCCAGGTCGTGGTTGCCCAGGAGCATCACCGCCTGGTCCGCCGGATGGGACGCGAGCCACGCCACCAGCCGGAGCGCGCTCCAGGCCACGCGCTCCCGGTCCGCCGCGGGCCCCCAGTCGAAGTGGTCGCCCACGGAGACCAGGCACACGTCCGGCCGCAGTCCTCCGTCTTCGTCCAGCAGCCCGTGCAGCGAGAGGATGGACAGCACCCGGTCGAAGTCCGCCTGCGGGTCCCCCATCGCCACGTGCAGCGTGCGGCGCTGGCCCTCCGCCGCCAGCGCGTGTGGCCCCTTCGCCACCGCCGCGTCGGCGCGAGCCAGCGCCTTCCTCAAGAGCGCGTCGTCCATCCCTCCATCCTAGTCATGCGCCGGGCGGTGCCCACCGGCCCATCAGGACTGGAAGAAGCGCGAGATGAGCGCGGAGCGGCTCTCCACCTGCGCCTTGTTCAAGAGGTGCGTGACGTGCACCTCCACCGTGCGCTCGGCGCAGCCCAGGTGCAGGGCGATGGCCTTGTTCGTCTCTCCCTGCACCACGTGCTCCAGCACCTGCGCCTCGCGCGCGGTGAGCCCCCAGCGCTGGGCCAGCACCGGCAGGCGCGAGGTCGGCTCCATCGGCGGTCCGGGGTCCAGCACCAGGTAGTGGTCCGGCAGCCCCTGCGTGCGCAGCGGACCGGAGGAGAACAGCGGCCCCGCGCCCGGCGGGCTCCGCAGACACTCGCGCACCTGCGTCGCCAGCGCCTGCGAGTCCTGCTCCCACCGCGCCTGCCCCGCCTTGTTCGCGTGCATCACCCGGCCGCTGAACGTGACGACCCACGCGGGCCGCCCCAGCACCTCCAGCGCCGCGCCCAGGGCCGGCCCCAGGAGGCCCGCCTCACGCAGCCGCCGGTCCATGGCCATCCGCCGCTGGATGGCGGGCGTCAGCGCCTGCAACAGCCGCTGCTCCCGCTCCGTGAAGGGCTCGGCCCGGAAGGCGCCCACCCAACCCAGCATCATGTCGCCTTCACACACCAGCACCCGCAGCTGCGCCAGCTGCTCCAATCCCAATTGCCGGTAGAGATTGAAGGCATACCCGGCCAGCTGCGTCCGCGCGTGCTCCCACTCCGCTTCGCTCAGTCCCAGCCGCTCCCACAGAGGGCCTTCGCCCTCGCCGGTGATGGGCAGGGCCCGCAGCGGCTCCGAGATTCCCAGCGGCGAGAAGCGCATCGCCCGGTTGCGCTGGGCCAGTGGCGGACGCGCGGGATCGAAATAGCCAAAGCGGCTCCCCGCCGGCGGCAGCGCCGCGTCGAAGGCCTCTGAGAGGACCGAAGGCGGCTGCGGGAAGCCCACGCCGTGCACGAACGCCGTGTGATAGCGGTCCGGGCCCACGTCCACGCCGTAGGCCGCCGTCCGCTCCGCGCGCAGGGCGCTTCGGAGCGCGGCGAGGACCGTCGGCAGGGCCTCGGAGCCGGGCTCCAACCCCTCCAGCAGGCCCTCCAGCTCCTGCAAGAGGCGTTGGTCCTCGGAAATCAAATCAATCACGATTTACTTACTATAGCCGTTGGGGCCAATTGGAAGACTTGTGAGGTCGGGAGTGGAATCAGTGCTTCTTCCGCCTGTCCAGGTGGGAATTGATTTCCTGCCCCCCGAGTCGTTTGAGACTCGCGTGATTTCCTCAATAGAAATGACTTTCGGCTGGCGGCACCATGGCGTTCCGTGCCCTTCCGGGGGGGTGGGCCGACCTAGGAGTCGAAGTATCCGTGTGTGCGCGCGCCGGGCGTTCCCCCAGGGATGTCCGGCGCGCTGCCCCTTTTCCGGCTCCTGTCCCCGCCTGTCCACCACCCCACGCGCCCGGTGCCATCAGGCTCCGGAGTTGACGGGGCGCGGCGATGATGTCCGCTCCCGTCGTGCCCGCGCCCGGAGGCCCTGACATGCCGCGTGATTACGCCTACTACGCCCAGGCGCTGGAGGGACGGAGGCTGCCCCTGGCCTTCGCGGACCTGGACCTGCTGAACGAGAACGCGGCGGCGCTGGTGCGGCGCGCGGGCGGGCTGCCGGTGCGGGTGGCCACGAAGTCGGTGCGGTGCGTCGCGTTGCTGCGGCGCGTGCTCGACGGGCATCCCGGCTTCCAGGGCCTCATGTGCTTCAGCGCCGACGAGGCCGTGCACCTGCGCGAGCGCGGCTTTAGCGACCTGCTCATGGGCTACCCCGTGGTGGATACCGAGGCCCTGGTGGAGCTGTGCCGGCCGCCAGCGCCCGTGACGCTGATGGTGGACTCGGTGGAGCACGTGGCGCTCGCCGCCCGCGCTGCCCGCCGGCACGGGACGCGAGCGCCGCTGTGCCTGGACGTGGACCTGTCCGTCGACCTGCCGGGGCTGCGCTTTGGGGTGCACCGCTCGCCGGTGCGCTCGCCGGAGGACGCGCTGGCGGTGGCCCGGAGCATCGCGGCGGAAGCGGACGCCGTCTTCCTCGCGGGCGTCATGGGTTACGAGGCGCAGCTCGCGGGCGTGCCGGACGCCGCTCCGCACGCGGGGCCGAAGAACGTGGTCATCCGCGCGCTCAAGCGGGGCTCGGTGGGCCGCGTGCACTCGCGCAGGCAGGCGGTGGTGGCCGCGCTGAAGGACGCGGGGTTCACGCCGCGCTTCGTGAACGGCGGGGGCACCGGCAGCCTGGAGTCCACGCGCCAGGACGCGAGCGTCACCGAGCTCACCGCGGGCAGCGGCCTGTACTCGCCCGCGCTCTTCGACGGCTATCGCGGCTTCCAGCATCAGCCCGCGGTGGCGTTCGCCATCCCCGTCACGCGGCGCCCCGGCCCGGGCCTCTACACGCTGCAGGGGGGAGGCTTCGTGGCCTCCGGCTCCGCGGGCGTGGACAAGCTGCCCGTGCCCTACCTGCCCGAGGGCGCGAAGCTCCTCCCGCTGGAAGGCGCGGGCGAGGTGCAGACGCCCATCGCGTACGCGGGGCCGGTGCCGCTGCCCCTGGGCGCGCCGGTGTTCTTCCGGCACGCGAAGGCAGGCGAGGTGTGTGAGCACTTCCGCACGCTGCTGCTCATCTCCGGCGGCCGCGTCGTGGAAGAGGTCCCGACCTACCGGGGTGAATGGGGGTGACGGCATGACGACCGAGACGGCGAAGACGAAGACGTGGCGCAACTGGTCCGGCGGGGTGGTGGCCCATCCCTCCGGCTTCCTCCAGCCGGACTCCGTGGACGCCCTGAAGGCCGCGCTCCGCGACGCCAGCGCCCAATCGCGCACCGTGCGCGTGGTGGGCAGCGGCCACTCGTTCCCACCCCTGTGCGCGACGGACGAGACGATGGTGTCGCTCGAAGCGCTGCGGGGCCTGGAGTCCGTGGACGACCGCACGCGCGAGGCCGTGGTGTGGGCGGGCACGAGCCTGCGCGAACTGGGAGCGCTGCTCGCGTCGCACGGGCTCGCGATGGAGAACCTGGGCGACATCAACAAGCAGTCGCTGGGCGGCGCGCTGGGCACGGGCACGCACGGCACGGGCGTGGGACTGGGCATCCTCTCCACGCAGGCGGCGGAGATGACGCTCGTCACTGCGAGCGGGGACGAGGTGACGTGCTCGGAGGACACGTCGCCGGAGCTGCTCCAGGCCGCGCGGGTGTCCCTGGGCGCGCTGGGCGTGGTGACGCGGGTGCGGCTGCGCTTGCTGCCCGCGTACCGGCTGCGGCTGACGCGGCGGAACCTGGCGCTGGAGGAGTGCCTCGCGGGATTGGATGAAGCGCGGGCGCGCCACCGGCACTACGAGTTCTTCTGGTTCCCGCACTCCGACCGCGTGATGACGAAGGCGATGGACCTCACGGACGAGACCCCGCACGGGGTGGGCGTGGGGCGCTGGTTCAGCGAGATGGTGATGGAGAACGCGGTCTTCGGCGCGGTGAGCCGTGCGTGCCGGATGCGGCCGGCGTGGTGCGCGCCGGTGAGCCGGCTGTCGGCGAAGCTGGCGTCGGAAGGCGTGCTGGCGGGGCAGAGCCACACGCTGTTCGCCACGCCGCGGCTCGTGCGCTTCCAGGAGATGGAATACGCCGTGCCGGTGGAGCGAGGGCCGGACTGCCTGCGCGAGCTGTCTGAATACATCACGCGCGAGCAGCTGCCCGTGCACTTCCCGGTGGAGTACCGCTTCGTGCGCGGCGACGACGTGTTCCTCAGTCCGGCGCACGGCGGGGACCGCGCGTTCATCGCGGTGCATCAATACCGGGGCATGCCGCTGGAGCCCTACTTCTCCGGCGCGGAGGCCATCTTCCGCAACCACGGCGGCCGGCCACACTGGGGCAAGCTGCACACACAGACGGCGGAGACACTGAAACACCTGTATCCCCGCTGGGATGATTTCCAGCGCGTGCGTGAGCAACTGGACCCGGAGGGGCGTTTCCTCAATCCCTATCTGAAACGTCTCTTCCTGGAGGAGGGCGTCCGTCACACCCGGGGCGAATCCGGGAGCGCGAGGCTCGCGTAGGTCCACCCCCGGTGAAACAGGGGCGCGAAGCGCGCGACGCACCTCGGGGGTGGTTTTTCGCGCCGTATCGCGTCAGACGATCCACCAACCTCTCGATAATGCACAATCCAGCGCCCGGCATGCGGTTGGCTAGGGCACTGGCTGGCGCCAGGCCCGGTGGCGCCCTTTCGAGGGGGATGGATGCGGACGAAGTCTTCGTGGAAGCGCGTGGTGACGGCGTCGATGTTGATGCTCGCCGTGGGGTGTCGCGGGCCCGCCGCGGGCTTGAGGGCCGCGGGGGCGTCGGACTCGGGCAACTCCTCGGAGTCGGGCGCTTCGAGCCAGGGTGACTCCAGCCAGTCGGACTCGGGCAACTCCAGCCAGGGTGACTCCAGCCAGGGCGAGTCCAGCAAGTCCGACTCGGGCAACTCCAGCCAGGGCGAGTCCAGCAAGTCGGGGTCGAACGGCTCCAGCGACGAGGGCTCCAGCGAGTCGGGCTCGGGCGAGTCCAGCGACTCCGACTCAGGCAACTCCAGCCACGGGGATTCGAGCAAGTCGGACTCGGGCGACTCCTCGGGCTCCAGCGACCACAGCACGGGAGAAGGGGACTCCAGCCACTCCGGCTCCAGCGAGAACAGCAACGCGGGCACCAGCGAGTCGAACCAGGTGGATCAGGGCGACGATTCGCGCACGCGCAGCGAGAGCAGCAACGGCCGCGAGAATCAGCTCCTGTCGACGGCCACGGTGGCGCTGACGGTGATGGGCCTGGGCATCGTCATCTGGCAGTCGTACGAGCGTTCGGCGCGGCGCAAGGGCAAGCGGCCCTCGCCGAAAGAGGTGGGGCACGCGGCCCAGGTGTACCTGCGGGCCCGCACGCACCAACTGCGAGAGGACCTGGCGCTGGGCGCGGGCCCGACGGTGGAGGACCTGGCGCAGGCGGCGCGCATCCGCCGTGAGAACCTGGATGTCTTCGGCAAGCTGTTGCGCACGCACCGCAAGGAGCTGCTGATGATGGCGGATGCGAAGACGCTGACGCCCGAGCGCGCCCGCGCCTGGCTGGAGCGCGTGGGCCAGCTGGCGCGCACCGAACCCCGGCTCGAAGAGGACCGTCAGGCCTTCCTCCAGGAACAGGAGGGTGCGCCCCAAGCGGCCGAGGCCCTTCAGTGAGGCCTCGCCCAACCTGGAGGGGATGGCTCACGGTGCTGCTGTTGCCCGTGAGCTCGCAGGCTCAGGAACCCCTGGGCCACCTCGCGGTGCCGGCGTTCTTGAAGGAGCTGTCCCCGGAGCTCGTCCTGGCCGAGCGGGTCGCGGCCCTGGAGGCCACGTCGGGCATCCTCCTGCGCGGTGTCGCGGCGCGGGATGCCTCGCTGATCTCGGACGTGGAGGCGGGGCTCGCTGGCCTGCCTCCCGCGATGCGCCGTCCGCCCGGAGGCCGGTTGGAGTTCGTGCTGCATCCGGAGCCCGCGCCGCTGGGCCTGGGTGACGGAACGAAGGCCCGTCCGGACTGGTCGGAGCAGCGCGAGCAGTTCCACCTCTACCGCTACGCCCCTTCCGAGGAGCGCCGGGCCACGCTGCGCCTGTCACGTCTCACCGACACGGAGGCCGAACATCTGTGGCGCCGCCGCGCCGTGGTGCACGCCGTGATGCAGCGCTGGGACGACGCGCGCGGCTGGAGCAAGCGTCCCCAGTGGCGAAGGTTGGACGGATGGCTGCTCCCGCTCGAGCGCCCCCTCACGTGGAAGGAGTCCGCGAGCATCACCTACGCGGGGGCCTTCAGCCGCGCCCGGGGGCAGGCGAGCGCCTCGCTGGACCTCGTCACGTTCGCGGAGGAGCTGTTCGTCCCCGCGGAGTCCCTGCGTCCGGAAGCCTTGCCCGAGGATGATCAGGTGCGCTGTCAGGAGCTGTCCAAGACGCGCGCCCTGTCGGAGTTCATCTCGGAGGCGCGCCTGGGCACGCTGCCCGCGCGAGGAGCCTGTCCGGCCTTCGACACGTGGGCGGAAGCGGATGCGCTCTCGCACCTGGAGGTCCTGCTCGTCGCGGCCACGGGCCGCCAGCCCCAGTCCCTCTTCGGCCACCTGCTCCTGCGCCCGGTCTGGCGCGAAGGCGCCACGGTGCAGGGCCCCGGCTTCGAGCGCGTCGTGCAGCTCGTGGCCCTCACCGGCATGGAGGAGAAGGGCCTGGGCTACCTGATGAAGGGCATGACGGGCGGCTACAGCACCGTCTTCCTCACGGGCACCCTGGGCGACGTCACCCACGAGTCGCTGGAGCTGGAGCAGCGCACCATCCGCCGCTTCCGGCTGAACCTCACGCCCGGCGAGTCCCAGCGCATGCTGGAGCGCATCTGGGAACTCGAGCGTCGCGGCTACCTGGGCTACTACTTCTTCACCGACAACTGCGCCGCCGCGCTGCTCTTCCTCCTCAATGGCTCGCTGGAGAACGGCCGTCACGTGAGCGCGCCCGGCATGCTGTGGGTCCTGCCCACGGCCACGCTGGACACGCTGGCGAAGACGAACGTCGTGGACGCGAGTGGGCACAAGGTGCCGCTCCTGGAGCACGTCCCGGACGCCCTCGAATCCACGGGAGACCGCGCCCGGCGCGCGCTCGTGGAAGAGGAGCGGCTGCTCACGAAGCTGGCCTCCCTGCTTCCGTCCACCGCGCTCGCGCCGCTGCACCACGTTCACCGCCGCCTCCAGTCCCCCGAACCCGACGTGCGCAGGCAGGCCTACGAACAGCTGCCTCACGCCGTGACGACGGCGCTCGACGCCGCTCCTCCCTCCGCGCGCGCCGAAGCCCGCGAGGCCCTGCACGCCTACGTGGCGCACGCGGTGCGGGTGGAGCGCGCGGCGGTGGATCAGGCCGAAGGGGAGAAGCTCGCCATCGAGCGTGAGCGCCTCGTCACCCTCGACCTGAAGGGGCAGGGCGGCGCCGCCCAGGGCGTCAAGGACCGGCAAGCCCTCTTCGAGCGCGAGGACGCCATGCAGCGCAAGCTCGCGGTGCTCGACCGTACGGCCCTGCTCCAGCAGGCCCTGGACACCGCCATCAAGCGGCTGCCCACGCCGGACGAGCTCAAGGCCCTGGTCCGCGCCGAGCACACCGAAGCCGCCTTCGCCGCGGCCACCGAGGCGCAGGGCGCGCTCAACGACGGACCGCTCGCGGACGTGGATCCGCGGGCCTTCCTCGCGAAGGACCATGAACAGAAGGTGGCGCTTGAGACCACCTGGGCCCGGGGCGCGCTGCGCGAATCCGGCGCGGCCCGCACGGTGGTGAGCGGCGGCGTGGACTTCCCGGAGGTGGGCGCCGCGCGGCCGGTGGTGAGCCTGCGCACCTCCGCGATGAACGAGGCCCTGGGCGACGCGCGCCTGCACGGCTTCCAGTCCAGCAGCGAGCTGCGTGTGCTGGACGGAGAGCTGTCGGTGGAGCCGCGCTGGGGCGTGCCGCGCATCCTCGGCTCGCGCCTGACGCTGGTGGGCTACCGCACGCTGCTGCCCGAACTGCCCCAGCAGCAACGGTCGTTCTCCGACTCATTGGGCTGGGGCGCGGAGGCGAAGATGTCCACGGACATCGACCGCCCGTTGCCCTACCGCGCGACGGTGGAGGCGGAGGCGCTGGGCGTGGTGGCGGCCTCGGAGCGCTTCGACACCTTCCTCGCGGTGGGGTTGGGCGCCCAGGCCACGATGGCCTGGAGCCCCAGGGAGACGGTCCCCACGGTGGGGCCCCGTCTGTCATTGGCCCATCGCCTGGGCCTGCCCGGTCCAGGCAACAGCGCCCTGCGCCTGGAGGCCACGTACGTGCCGTCGTGGCGCACGGGCATCACGCCGGGCTTCATGCATGAGGCGGACGCGACGCTCCAGGTGGAGTGGTACCTGGGGCGTGTCGCCCGCTGGAGCGTGCTGCTCACTCCCCGCGCACAGGTCCACTGGGAGGGGACACTTGCGTCGTGGGCAGGTCCCGGGAGAAGTCTCGCGAGCCTTCCGGAAGGGCTGGCGCGACATCGCCTTGCGCTAGGAGTGGAGCTCCGCTGACGTACTGCGTGCGGAAGATGGGGACCTCACCGGTGAACACCGGACGGCTGGACGCGCCGCAGAGGGCGCCAATGAACAGGCCGATGACGTGCAGCAGCGTCCAGTTCCCCCAGCCCAGGCCCAGGAAGATGCGCTCGCCGCCCACGCTGAAGACGTTGAAGGCCACGTAGAACGCGGCGGGCACCACCACCGAGGCGACGGCAGCGGCTGCCAGGGCCCGGCGGGGACGTCCCGCGTGGAAGCCGCCGAACGTGCCGGCCAGCAGGCCGTTGAACAGCGGAATGAAGAACGTGATGGCGCTGATGAGCACCATCGTCAGCACGCTCACGTCGAACCGGTTGTGCTTCCAGACGACGCGGCTCTCCTCCACGCGCGTGTCGGGCGGAATGGTCGCGTACTCGGCCCGCCCGTTCTCCATCACAAAGCGTTGCTCCGGACGCACGACGCGTTCGGATTCCTCCGTATAGGTCTCATCCATGGAGCATTGACCTCCGTGCGGGCGGGGGAAGGACGTGCCCGGACACCTTGGGAGATGGTGCTGGAAGCGGGCGGGTGGAAGGGCTGACGGCTCCACCGGTCCTTGAGGAGGAAGGCGCCTGCCCTGCCTGCTCGCCGGGAATTTCGCGACCCGGCGTGGGGGCGGATGCCGTACACGGGGGCCGTAACGCACCGGAGACTTGGCGTCCGGTGGCTGGCGGCTATGCTGCCGCGCCTCCGCCGTACCGCTTCCCAGCCTGGATGGATTCCATGAGCCTTCGCCGCAACCTGCTGACCATCGCCGTCCTCTCCTCCGCGCTGCTGTCCGCCTGCGCGCTGCGCCCGCGTTACAACGAAGTCATCCAGGCGAACGGCGCCACCGCGCTCCAGGAGGGCCAGCTCATGGTGCTGCGCGTGACGGACGCCGCGACGGGCCAGCCGGTGAAGGGCGCCAAGGTGCTCGGCGGCGAGTACCGCAACCACATCAACGCGACCACCGACGAGAACGGCGAGTTCTCCCTCAAGCTCGACCCGGGCCTGGTGAAGGAGAACCCGCTGGTGGAGGTCGTGCTGCCCAAGGGCGTGCGCCGCTACAAGCTCCAGGTGGTGCCCTCCGGTCAGGCCCCCGCGCCCGAAGGCGCCCCCATCGCCCCCCCGGCCGAGTCCGCCGCGGAGCCGTCCACCACGCCCGCGACGCCCGGCGCTCCGTCCGAGACCGCGGCCCCGGCGGCCTCCGAAACGGCGAAGTAGGCCCGGTTCGTCAGGTGAACCAGCGAATCAGGCGCCTGCCCTGCAAGCGCCTGAACGCACCCAGCCGCCGCTGGAAGTCCTCGCCGATGGTGACGAAGCGCACGCCGCAGCGTCCTCGCGTGCGCTCCCCGGCGGAGCGGCGGGCCCACATCACCCGGGCCTGGAAGGGGACCTCCTCGTCCCCCAGCAGCAACGCGCCTTCCAGGAGATCGCCCGCCTTCATCGGCTGGAGCATCTCCGCGCAGAAGCCGCTCTCCGACACATCCCGCGTGTAGAGCGGCAGCATGCCGCGCAGACGGACGGCCAGGCGATGCTCGAAGCGAGGCACGGCTCGGGGGAGGTGCATGCCCTCGAATCCTGGCGGATTCCGTCTCGGTAGTAAAATTGCGCCAATTGAAAGCGGGCGGGCAGGCGGACCCGGCGTGCAAAGCCCGGGAAACGTTGAGAAATTTCCTGGGAGGAGGGAGCGGGCCATGTCGAAGGCATTCACCAAGGAAGACGGGGGCGGCGACGAGGGGCTCACCCCCGCGCGTCCCCGGTCGACGTCGGCGGAGCAGCGCTACATCACGCCGGAGGGCTACCGCGCGCTCCAGGAGGAGCTGCTGGAGCTACAGGGCCCCGCGCCCCGGGACTGGCCGGAGCTGGAAGCGGGCGTGCGCAAGCGCGAGCGGGAGCGCCGCGCGCGCGAGCTGACCGCCATCCTGGAGGACGTGCGGGTGGTGGCGCCGGATCCATCACAGGCGGGCCGCGTCTTCTTCGGCGCGTGGGTGGTGCTGGAGGACGAGGATGGCGCGCGCATGCGCTATCGCATCGTCGGTCCGGATGAAGCGGACGTGAAGGCGGGGCGGCTGAGCGTGGAGTCCCCGCTGGCGCGCGCGCTCCTGGGCAAGGAGGCCGGCGAGGCCGTGCAGGTGGAGCGTCCGCGCGGCACGGTGGAGTACGAAATCCTCGCGGTGGAGTACGCGGAGTCCGAAGCCGCCGCGGCCGCGCCTTGAGGCCCCTTCAGCGCTTCGTGGCGATGACGGTGACGAGCCGGCCAAAGGGCTCTGGCATGTCGCCCTCGCGCACCTCCACGTCGAACCCCGCCGCCTCCAGCAGCGCGCGGGCGCGGGGCACGAGGAACGTCAGATAGTACATGACGAACGGCGGCTTCCAGAGCGCGTTGCGCACGCGCATGGCGGCGTTGAAGCCCTTCGCCACCCAGTAGCCGGGGTTGAGCGCGGACGGCGGCCGAGCGGTGATGAAGACGAAGCGGCCACCGGGTTTCAGCGCCCGCGCGATGCCCTCGACGAGGCGCGGCTCGTCCTCCTCCAGGATGTGCCCGAAGGCGCCGAAGCTGGTGATCAGGTCGAACGCCGCGTCGAAGGGCAGCGCCAGCGCATCGCCCCGGACGAAGTCGAGCGCCGCGCTGCCCGGTGCATCCACGAGCCTGCGCCGCGCTTCGTCCAGCATGCCCTGGCTCAGGTCGAACCCGACGACGCGCTCGCGGCACAGCGGGCGCAGCACGCGCATCGCGGCGCCGGTGCCGCAGCACACATCCAAGGCACTGCCCACGCTGCCTTCGGGCCCCACGTGCGCGAGCGCGGCCTTGAGCACCGGATCCGGCGTGCGGAACGGCGTGTGCTCGAACTTGGGCGCGAGCAGGTCGTAGCCCTGCTCGACGGAGGTGAGGGCCTGCCGTGCAAGCTCGCGGAAGGTGGGGCCGTCGCGGTGGAACATGGGACGAGGTGTACCCACATCCCCCCGGCCCCGCCACCCGGGTTGAGAGGGACTCGACGGGATTTGAATGTTCCGGCGGGGGCCCCGTCAGTCAGGACAAGCAACTCGGACGGAGGATGGAAGACATGGCTTTCAAGCTCGGACTCGCGACCCTGGCCTTCGGTGCAATGCTGCTCGGTTCCTCCACGTCGTTCGCGGCGGACTGGCGCGGCCCGACCCGGGCGGATGCGCAGTGGGGCGGCCAGCAGCGGTACAACGGCGGCTGGGATTCCGCGCCGCAGGGCCAGGCGTTCCGCTACGACAATGACGACGCGAAGACGCGCCGCTTCATGGGCTGCCGCGGCCCGAACTGCAACCAGGGCCCCATGCCGCGCCCGGTGGACTCGCGCGGCCGCTACGAGCTGCAGACGGTGGAGCGCTGGGTGCCGGCGCGCTACGAGCAGGTCTGGGTCCCCGAGCAGTGCGTGTCCCGTGGCCGCCGCGGCCGCCACGTGCGCTGCACGCCGGGCTACTACGACCAGCAATATGTGCCGGGCGGCTACCAGGCGGTGACGGAGTGGGTCTGGGTGCCGTACGGCGGGCGCCGCTGGCAGACGGTGGTCTACTACCCGTAGCAAGCACGAGGAGACGAGACGAGACGGGACGAACGACGCAAAGGGGACGACGCAGTGCCGCGGGGCGGTGCCTGGAGAGGGGTCTCCAGGTGTCGCCCCGCGGTGTTTTCCGCGTGAAGCCGCCGGGTGCCTTTCGCGGGCGGGCCTGTTAGGCAGGGCCCGCATATGGGGACCGCATTCATCACGGGCGCGGGCGTGCGCATCGGCAGCGCGGTGGCGCGCGCGCTGGGCCGCGCCGGCTACGACCTGGCGCTTCACGCGAACCGTTCCATGGAGCCGCTGGAGTCGCTGGCCGAAGAGCTGCGAGCGCTGGGCCGCGCCGTCACGCTGTACAG
Source organism: Corallococcus sp. AB045 (assembly GCF_003668895.1). NCBI lineage: Bacteria > Pseudomonadati > Myxococcota > Myxococcia > Myxococcales > Myxococcaceae > Corallococcus > Corallococcus sp. AB045. The sequence continues at coordinate 1,173 of NZ_RAWN01000091.1, read as the reverse complement.
CGGCGACCTCTCCGACGCGCAGGCCGTGGACGCGCTGGGTGCGCGGGTCCGGGAGGCGCACCCCGCGCTGGACGTGGTCGTCCACAACGCGGGGCTCTATGAGCGGGTGGACTTCGCGGCCGTGACGCGCGAGCAGTACCGCCGCATGCTCGCGGTGAACGTGGACGCGCCCTTCTTCCTCACGCAGGCGCTGCTGCCGTCGCTGCGCGCGGGGAAGGACCCGCTGGTGGTGCACCTCACCGACATCGGCGGGGAGCGGGCGGTGAGCCACTACTCGCACTACTCGGTGAGCAAGGCGGGGCTCGTGATGCTCACGCGAGCGTTGGCGGTGGAGTTGGCGCCGCACGTGCGCGTCAACGCCATCTCGCCGGGCGTGGTGGCCTTCCCGGAGCACTTCGACGAAGCCGCGCGGAAGGACGTGCTCGACCGCGTGCCCATGGGCCGCGAGGGCAGCGTGGAGGACGTGGCGCGCACGGTGGTGTTCCTCGCGCGCGAGGCGCCGTACCTCACCGGGCAGGTCATCGCCGTGGATGGCGGAAGGAGCGCGCAGCTGTGAGCCAGGAACCCGTGTGGATCCACCCCGTGGTCACCGACGCGCAGGGCCGTCCGCTGGACGTGATGGAGCTGCGAGGGCTCACGGTGGACGTCATCGTGGGCCTCTACAACCGCGAGCGCGTGACGCCGCAGCCGCTGCGCCTGGACGTGGCGCTCTTCCTGGACGCGCGGCAGGCGGCGGTGGGCGGGAGGCTGGCGAACACCGTGCACTACGGGCGCCTGGCCGGAGAGCTGCGCTTCCTCCTGGATGCGTGCCGCTTCGAGTTGTTGGAGTCCGCGGCGGAGGCGGTGTGCCGCTATCTCCTGGCGCCGCCCACGGACGCCGCGCCGCACGCGCCGCTGCACGCCGCCACGGTGCGGGTCACCAAGCCGGAGGCGCTGACGGGGTGGGCCATCCCGTCGCTCCAGGTGCACCGGACCGCGGAGGAGATGGTGTACCGGACGGACGCGAAGCCCTTCGGCCACGTGGACGTCATCCACGAAGGCGCGACCTACGGCGTGTACCGGCTGCGGGTGGATCCGGGAGGGAGCATCCCGCCGCGCGCGGACGGTCACACGGAAGGAATGGAGCTGGTGCTGGGCGCGGGGCTGGTGCTGCAGGGGCAGCCGGTACACGCC
>NZ_RAWN01000090.1:0-35796 GCF_003668895.1 Corallococcus sp. AB045 | reverse complement strand
CTACGGAAGGAATCACGCGACATGAGCACCGCCGCCGACCCCAGGGCGGGGCCGGAGTGCTGGCGTCGGCGGCGGTGCTCATGTCGCGTGATTCCTTCCGTAGATGATGCGCAGCCCCTCCAGGGTGAGGAACTCATCCACCTCCTGGATGGCCTTCGATTCACTGGCCACCAGCGGGGCCAGGCCCCCGGTGGCCACCACTTTCGCGGAGAAGCCCATCTCCGCCTCCATCCGCGCGCACATGCCGTCCACCAGGCTCACGTAGCCGTGGACCAGGCCGGACTGCATGGAGTGCACGGTGTTGCGGCCCACCACATGGGGCGGCCGCGCGAACTCGACACGGGGGAGCTTGGAGGCGTTCTGGAACAGGGCCTCCATGGAGATGTTGACGCCGGGGCAGATGGCGCCGCCCAGGTACTCGCCCTTGGGCGTCACCGCGTCCAGCGTCGTCGCGGTGCCGAAGTCCACGACGATGAGGCCGCGGTGGTGCTTCTCGTAGGCGGCCACCGCGTTGACGATGCGGTCCGCGCCCACCTCGCGAGGGTTGTCGTAGAGGATGGGCATGCCCGTCTTCACACCCGGGCCCACGAACATGGGGCGCGTCTTGAAGTAGCGCTCGCTCATCTTCTCCAGGATGAACTGGAGCGGCGGCACCACGCTGGACACCGCCACGGCCTTCACCTGGTTCGCGTCGACGCCGCTCCAGGCGAAGAGCTGGCGCACGAGGATGCCGTACTCGTCCGCGCTCCGGCGCGCGCTCGTCTCCAGGCGCCAGTGGTCCAGGAGCCGCCGGCCCTCGTACACGCCCAGGACGGTGTTGGTGTTGCCGACGTCGATGGCCAGGAGCATCAGGGGCGCACTCTAGCGCTGGGGACGCAGCTGCTCCACGTCCCCCGCCAGCACGCGCTCCACACGGCCATCCGCCATGCGCACCATCAGGGCGCCCGTGGGGTCGATGTCCTCCGCGAACCCCTCCCAGTCCCCCCGGTCCGTCCGCACCCGGACCTGGACACCCAGGGTGCTGGAGAGCGCCTTCCAGCGCGTGCGCACCGCGTCGAAGCCGGTGGCCAGGTATGTGTCCAGCCAGGTCTCCAGCCGGGTCCACAGGGCCGCGGTGAAGGGCGCGCGCACCGCGGGCCGCCCCAGCGCCAGGGCGAGCGACGTGGCCGTGGCGCGCAGCTCGTCGGGGAAGTGCTCCTCGCCTGAGTTGAGGTTCACCCCCACGCCCACGATGACGAAGTGCACGCGCTCGGGTTCGGCGGACAGCTCCGTGAGGATGCCGGCCACCTTCTTGCCGGCGATCTGCACGTCGTTGGGCCACTTGATGGCGGCGTCCGCGCCCACGTCGCGCAGCGTCTCCGCCAGGGCCACGGCGGCCACCAGCGTGAGCTCCGGCGCGCGCTGCGGGGGCAGCTCCGGACGCAGGATGGCGGAGAAGTACAGGTTGAGGTTCGGCGGCGACACCCAGGCGCGGCCCCGGCGCCCCTTCCCCGCCGTCTGCTGCTCGGCCACCACCACCGTGCCGTGGGCGGCGCCGTCCTGGGCCAGCCGGAAGGCCGCCGCGTTGGTGGAGCCGATGGTGTCGTGGTGGTGCAGCACGCGGCCCACCGCGCGCGTGGCGAGCAGCGGGTGGACCTCCAGCGCGGAGAGCCGGTCCGGCCGGCCCACCAGCCGGTAGCCCCTCGCGGGCACTGCTTCGATGCGGTAGCCCTTCAGCCGCAGGGCCTCCACGTGCTTCCACACCGCCGTGCGCGACAGGCCCAGCCGGTTGGACAGCGCCTCACCGGAGATGAAGCCCTCCCCGCCCTCGGCGAGGAATTTCAGGATGCGCGCGTCCTGCGTGAGCTCGTTCGTCATCTCCACGGGAGGCGGGCCGCTTCAGTTCGGGGCGGGCGCGGCCGAGGGGCTGGCGCCGTCCGCCTTGTAGGAGATGAGCTCCAGCTCCGTCTGCGGCACGCGCTTGCCCTCGTGCTCCGTGGCCACGTCCACGCGGACCAGGCCCACGCCCGCGGCGAAGGTCATCGTGTTGACGAGCGTGGTCTGCGCATCCACCTTGTTGCGGCCCTCGACGCTCACGCAGTTGGGGAACGACCCCGCGGGCACCTTGCAGGCGAAGCCCACCTGCACCAGCTGGTAGCGCTCCGTGGAGGACACGGACACGACGTTGTTCCAGCCGCGCCCGGCCTCCAGCGGGCCGCGCAGCAGGTAGCGCTTGGGGTCACGCAGGCCGAAGGCGTCCACCTTGAGCTGGCCGCCCTGGTTGTCCATGAAGAAGCCGTCCTCCTGCTCCTTGACGATCTCCACCGTGACGGGTTTGTCGTCGCGCCCGTCAATCCGGTACGTCCACGCGTTGCCCACGGCCAGCGGGTAGTACTGGGCAATGGACTCGGGCGAGGGACGCGTGTCCGATTCGACGCGCTTCGCGCAGCCGGAACCGACGAGTGAAGAGGCCAGGAGGGCCAGGCCCCCCACCATCGACAGCGATTGCTTCATCATGCGCTAGGGGTCCGCGTGGCCCTGGCCACGCGCCTCCGCGGTTGCGTGGTTGCGTGATGCGTAGAGCGTGTCCAGCGCCTGCTGCGCGGCGGCCTGGACCGACGGCGTGTCGTGGCCCTGGGCCACCGTGTACAGGTACGCCTCCGCCTCCGGGCCGCCAATCTCGCCCACCGCGAAGACGATCTCCTGCAGGAAGCCCGAGTCCCGGCCGCGCGCCAGGTCGATGAGCGCCGGCACCGCGCTCCGGGCCTTCATCTCCGCCAGCGCGCCGATGGTGCGGCGCACCTGCTCCGTGTCGTTGGTGTCCTTGAGGCGCTCAATCAGGAGCGGCGCGGCGGCCGGGTGCTTGCGCTCGGACAGCGTGCGCAGGGAGAACTCACGGATGCGCGAGTCGGACGCCTGGAGGTCCGCCACCAGCGCCTCGTCCGTGCGGTCCAACGCGGCGAGCTGGAGCACCGCGGACTCCGTCACCTGCCGCAGCACGTTCTCCAGCGCGCTGCGCATCGCGGCCCGCCGCCCTTCCGCCGAGTCCACCTCCACCGCCGCCTCACCCAGGCCCACGACCTCGTAGCGCTGGGGCATGTTGCCGCCAAAGCGCTCCAGGGACAGGTTGGCGCCCACCTCCGCGAAGCTGTGCGGGTTGCCGTCCTTCAGCACCTCGCGGGTGAAGGGCACCTCCAGCGACAGCCTCCAGGGGCGGGGCTTCTTGGGGGACTCGTCGGCCACCAGCTCGAAGCGGCCAGAGGACTCCAGCGCGTCGTCGAACAGGTCCCGCACGCCTTCCGGGCCGAAGCCCAGGAGGGCGTTGTCCCGCAGGGTGGTCCCGGAGAGCTCCACCGGCGCCACCGGATGGCGCGGGGCCTGCGAGCGGCAGGCCCCGAACAACAGCACGCAGGAGGTTAGCAGCAGGGCCGGCTTCATGGCCCCCACAGGCTAACACTCCCGCGTCCACCGCACCCGATTCCGTGCGGGGGATCAGCCTTCCTTGTTGCCCTCGGACGAACCGTCCGTCCCAGGGGACACCGGCGCCTCGTGCACCTCGCGGACTTCCTCGGGCTGCGAGGACGCCTCGGCGGGGGTCTCTTCAGGCGGCAGCGCCTGCGCGGCGACCGGGGTCACCGCGTCGGACGCGTCGTGGGCGGCTTCGGCCCGGGCCCGCGCGGCTTCGTCGGACTCCGGCGAAGCCTGCACCGCTTCGCCCGCCTGCCAGGCGTTGCCCACGGCGGGCGGCGTGGCGGCGGCCTCTCCGTTCGCGGGGCTGGCCTCCGTCGTCACGGGCAGGTCCTCACCCGCGAGCGCGACCGTCTCACCGGTGACGCTGCCACCCGGAGACGGCGCGGTGATGCCACCGGAGGACTCCGCGCCCTCACCGGCGGCGATCTCTGCCACCGGGGTGGCACCGGCCTGATCCGCGCTGGCGGCCTCACCGGCGGGAGCGCCGGCTTCACCCGCGGGCGTGCCCTCCGCTCCGCGCGTGCCACGGCCGCGACGGCCCCGGCGACGGCGGCGGCGGCGCTTGCGATCGGAGGCGCTGCCCTCGGCGGCACCGGCCTCGGCGCCCTCCTTGGCTCCACCCACGAAGGCGCTGGCGGCCTCCAGGTCCTCGTCCTCACCCTCGTCGTCGCCCTCCTCGGACTCGTCCTCCTCCGACGCGGGCGTGAACCCGGCGGCGGCCGGCGGCGCGGGGGCCACCGGCGAGTCCTTGGCCTCGGAGCCCTCGGCGCCGGACCTGGCGGCGTCGCGCGCCTCGGCCCGTTCGCGCTGACGGTCGCGGCGGCGCTCGGAACGCTCGCCCCGCTCGGGACGCTCCGCGCGCTCCGGCTTTTCGGTGGTGGTCGTGGTGGCGACCTCGACTTCGCCACCGCCCTCCTCGCGGGCCTGCTTCTCGCTCTTGCGCTCCTCGCGGCGGCGCTGGGCCTCCTCGGCATCCAGCTTCGCGGCCTCGAAGAAGCGCTCGTCGATGTCGTACAGCTCCACCTGGGTGACGCTGACGGCCGTCTTCGCCTCCAGGAACTTCTCACCCAGGGCGTCGCCGCACCACAGCATCACCAGCGAGCCAGTGGCCTGCGCCTCGGAGCGCGCGTCGCCGCGCACCTCGCCCGCGCTCACCAGCAGGCCGACCTGCGCCGAGTAGTGGCCCAGGTCGCGCCGCAGCTCCTGCACCGTCTTGCGGTCGATGCCCGGCATGCCCTTGAGCATGCGGACCGCGTAGCGCAGCTCCACGCTGCCCTCGCGCTTGCGCGCGGTGAGCAGGGGGCCTTCCTTGGAGCGCTTGGCGACCTTCAGCTCGCGGAAGCCCAGCCCGTGCATCATCTTCACCACGGACTTCTCGAAGGTGCCCACGTCCGCGTCGCCCAGGCGCTTGCGCAGCCCGCGCGCCACCGCCCGGCGCGCGTCCTTGAGGGCCGTGCGCGCGGTGGTGATGAGGGCCTCGTCCACCAGGGGCTCCCCGGCGGCGGCGGGCTTGCCCAGCACCGGGCGGCCCCCCTCCAGCGGGATGCCCAGGGCCTGCGCGAAGGCGGCCTGGAGCTCCAGGGGCGGCGCCTCGCTCGGCGCGCCCGCGCGCTCCAGGGACACCTCGCCGGTCTCCTGGTTGAAGGCGTACTGGGGCCGGCGGCCCGCGTCGATGCGGCGCTGGTTGTCCTCCAGCAGGGCGGTGAGCACCGCCTCCACCGTGGTCTCCTCCGCGCACAGCTCCTTGCCCTTGGCGCGCTCGATGAGCTGATCCGTGCGCAGCGCGACTTCCGCCTCGCTGAGGATCTCGAACACGACCTCCGGCAGCGGCGGGAAGCGCTTGCGGCGTCCACCCCGCTCCTCGTCGCCCTCGTCACGGCGGCGCTTGCGCTCCGTGCCACGACCCGACGCGCGGACGTTGTCCGTGCGGGGCTCCGGGTGACGCTCCACCGGCCGCAGCGGAGGCAACTCCTCCTCCGGATGCGGCTCCATCACGCCCGTCTGTGCAAGTGCCTCGACGTCCTCGGAGAGCGACCAGTCCGTCAAAGCGAAGGTATCCTTCGCCGTGACAATCACCTTGCGATCCCGCGTCCGTCGCGCCATGGCGGCCAGTCGCGACAGCATCGTCACTTCCGGCGTCTTACCAATGTGGGACAGCAGGCTCAGCTGGATGGACTTCTCCGTGATCTCAAGGAAATGCAGGGGGCGACCTTCGCTCTCCAGTACACGGAGCGCGGCCTCGTAAAATGTCATCGAGTATTCCCCAAGAATTCCGAACGGTTACAAAAATGTAGGTCCGTATGGGCGGCGGATGCTAGCCACCGCTAAACTGGCTTGTCAACGAACGTCAATGACCCGTCTTCGCATCGGACACCATTGGAAGCGCGAACCGTCAGCCTCCCCGCTCGATTCCATCGCGCTGGAACTGGACGGCGTGAACCTGCTGTCCGGGGCGGTGGAGGAGCCCCTGGCGGAGGTCGTCCCCGCTCTGGTGGAGGCGGTGGCGGCCCTGCACGCGGGGAAGCGGCGGCTGGCGCAGGTGTCGCTGACGGAGGCGCACCTGGAGTTGGTGTTGCGGCGGGTCGGGCCGGACATCGAGCTGTCGGTGGCGAGTCTCGCCCGGCCCGCCCACCTTTTGCGCCCGCCCATCCGGGTGGACGCCGAGGAGCTGACGAAGGCCACCCGCCAGAGCGGTCAGCGCTTCCTCCAGGACGTGACGAAGCTCGCGCCCAAGGCCCTGTCCGCCACGGCCGCCCGGAAGCTGGGCGAGGCGCTCCAGGGCCTGGGCAAGGCCGCCCCGCATGCGGAAGAGAAGCCCGTTCCCCCCACCCCGCTGCGGGTGGAACCCGTCTCCGTGCCGGGGTTCGGCTTCGAGCTGAAGGACATCTCCCCCGCCTCGCGCGAGGCGCCGTCGAAGGGCACCTCCGGGGCGCTGGCGCCGCTTCTGGGCGCGGGTGAGGTGTGGCTGGCGCTGCCGGGACGGCCGCAGGCGTGGCGTGCGCCGGGGCCGCCGTTCCTCACGGTGCTGGAGCTGTCCCGGCAGGCGGTGGAGCTGGCGCGGGCCGTGGAGCTGGGCGAGGCCCGCTTCGAGTTCGAGCCCGCGGGCGTACGCCCCCGCTTGACGCTGGACCTGCCCGGACGGCGGGCGAAGCTGGGGCCCACCGGCACGTGGTTCGAGCTGGAGCCCAAGGCGCTGCTGTCCGCCCTCTTCCAGCTTGGGGAGGCGCTGGGGCTGGCGTTCGCGGAGGCGCACCGGGTCCAGGTCTCCAACCCGTACCTCGCGGAGCTGGCGGAGCGCTGCCGCGAGGGGCTGTCGCACCTGCGAGGCGCGCACAAGCCGCCCGAGGCGGAAGGTGAGGCGCGCGAGCGCAAGAGTCCCCCGGCGCGCGGAGAGTCCCGTCCGCTGAAGGTGCCCGGGAAGCTACGGCGCCTGCGCTTCGAGAAGCTCTGGGAGCAGCGCGGCCTGGAGGAGCCGGAGGAGGCGCGGCTGCTGCTGGGCCGGCACGGGCCGGTGTACTGCGCGCCGGGGCTGGCGGGCGCGTTCTCACGCAAGGACGGCGCGCTGCTGTGGCGGCGGGCCGCGTCGCTGGGCGTGGCGGCGTCCGCGGATGGCCACGCGGTGGCGGCGGACGACACGCGCGTGTACGGCTTCACCGGCCGGGGTTCGGGCGCGCGGTGGCTGCACGACCATGACGGCATCCCGCTGGGGCCGCTGCTGCTGCGCCAGGACGGGCTGCTGCTGACGCTGTCGGAGGACCGCACGGCGGTGGCCTTCGCGGAGGCCACGGGCCGCGAGGTGTGGCGCCTGGCCCCGCCGCGCACGCAGCGCGGGTGGATGGCCACGCAGGGCCACCGGGCGCTCCTGGCCACGGACTCGGGCTACCTGTACGGCCTGGACCTGGAGGACGGTCAGGTGCGCTACCGGCTGCGCTCGCCCCTGCCCTTCCATGGGCCTCCGGTGGCGTGGGGCCGGCGCTTCCTGGCGTTGATGGGGCGCGGCTCGCATCACGCGCTGCTGCTGGCGGACGCGCACACCGGCGAGGCGCAGTGGACGTTCGAACCGGACCTCATCCTGCCCTCCACGCCGCTGCCGGTGGGCCAGCGGGTGCTCCTGGCCGGGATGCGCGACCAGGACGGGTTCCTGGTGTGCCTGGACGCGCGCGGACGCAAGGTCTGGGAGCGCGCGCTGCACCTGGGGCCCGGGCCCTATGCGCTGGCGCCGCTGCCACGCGCGGTGGTGGTGACGAGCGCGTCCGGGGCCGCCGCCCGCGTGGCGCTGAACGGACAGGTGGACTGGCGGGTGGGGGCGGCCGGTGAGCCGTTGATCACCGCGCTGCCGGCGCGCACCGCCCGCGACGTGACGCTCATCGCGGGGGAGGTGGTGCGCGCGGTGGATCCTCGCGGCGGTCAGGTGCTCGCGGAGGTGCGCGCGGGGGTGGGGCTCGTCGCGCTCCAGGCCGACGTGCGCCTCAACCTGTACTTCCTGGACGACGCCGGCACGCTGTCCGCGTACCGGCTGGGGTCGCACTTCGCCGTGGTGAAGTGAGGCCCTACTCGCCCTTCTTGGCGGAGGCCTTGGCCGGGTCGATCTCCTCCTCCGGCCGCTCCTCCTGCGTGGCGCCTTCCCACGTCTCGTTGGCGCCCAGCTTCCACTCGGACGGCACGTCCAGCTTCCACGCGTAGGTGGCGTTGGCGTTGCCACCGGACGCCGCGTGCGAGGCGACGTTGATGGTCATCTCCAGCTTCGCCACCTCCGCGGGCAGCAGGTCCAGGTCGTAGTGGCCCAGCAGCATCTGCGGGGGGAACCCGGCGATGAGGCGCTCCGGGTAATCGATCTTCATGGACGGGTCGCCGCCGCGCATCTCGCCCAGCAGCTTGCCCTTCGCGTCGGTGAGCTTCCACACCGTGTCGAACGCGGCGCTGGTGACCATCTTCTTCACCTTGCCCTCGTCCTTCTCCACGCGCTGCGCGCCCCAGAGCACCAGCTGCAGGCGGATCTGCGGCTTGCCCATCACCATCACCACGTCGTTGGACACAATGTCCAGGCGCATGCCCTTGTCCGTGGCGCTCAACACCGGCCTGTAACGGCCCTCGTGCAGGGCGTCGAACTGCTTGCGCGCGTACTCGTAGAAGGCCTTGCGATCCGTCGCGCGGTTGTCCTTCTTCTCTCCGCCCGACTCCGCGCGCTGTTCCAGCTCCGCCAGGTAGCTGTCGAACTTCTTGTTTCCCCCGAAGCGGTCCAGGTGCGCGTCGACGTCGTCGAAGTACGCCTTGAAGAAGGACTTCAGTTCGTCCTTGTAGGACGCCTCATCCGGGTTGGTGCGCATCCAGCCCACGCGCTCCAGGTAGACGGCCTGGATGCGGCGGAAGTCCGCGTCCCGCTCCGCCTCGGTTGCCCGCGCGGAGGTGGTGCGGTGACTCGCCACCGCGGCGACGATCACCAGGGCGATGACAACGATGATTCCGAAGTAGCGCTTCAAGCGACAGGCTCCTGTGCGTACGGGCAGGCAATGATATGAGCCCCATCATCGTGCCCCAGGCCGAGGGAATCCAACTGTTCACCGTGCCCCTTCCGCTGGAGGAAGGGGACCTGCTGGGAAGCCCCCAGATTGCCTGGCAGGCCTATGGGAAACCGTCGGATGGCAAAGCGGTGGTGGTGCTGCACGACCTGTCCCATTCCCATAGGGCCTTGAGCACGGAAGTGAACGGTGCGTACCAACCTTCGGGCTGGGGGCGGGAGCTGATCGGCCCGGGCAAGGCGCTGGATCCGGACGTGACGCCGGTCATCGTGCCCAACCTCCTGGGCAGCCCGTTCGGCTCCACGTCGCCGCTGACGCCGGATCCGCACAGCGGGAGGCCGTGGGGCACGTCCCTGCCGCCGCTCACCGTGCTGGACATGGCGCGCGGCGTGTCCGCGCTGCTGCGGGCCCTGGGGCTCACACGCGTGCGGGCGGTGGTGGGCATTGGCCTGGGCGGGCTGGTGGCGCTGCGGCTGGCGGCGCTGTTCCCGGAGCTGGCGGACGGCGTGGTGGTGCTGGGCGCGGCGCGGGCGCTGCCGGAGGGGCTGCGCGAGAAAATGGGCCTCACGTCGCAGGTGCTGCGCATGGCGCCCGACAACGAGGACACCCCGCCCCTGCGCGAGCGCGCCCCGAACCGGACGCTGGCGCGGCTGCGCCTGGACTACCTCAAGCTGCTCTACGGACGCGACCACCTGGGCAGCGCGTATCCGGACAGCGCGGCGGCGCAGGCGGCGCTGGAGGCGGAGGCCGCGTCGTTCGCGGACACGTTCGATCCGGTCGCGTGGTCGATGCTCTGCTCCGCGTACGCGGGCTGCGACCTGACGGAGACGTTCCCGAAGATCCGCGCCCGGGTGCTGCTGCTCGCGGGCGCGACGGACGCGCTGGCGCCGGCGGGCCGCGTGCGGGACACCTACCACCAGCTGACGGCGGCGGGGGTGCAGGCGCGGTTCGTGGAGCTGCAGGGGCCGGGCGACCACGGCACCCTGCTGTCGGACGCGCACCGGCTGAAGGGGCCGGTGCAGGACTTCCTGCGCGGCTAGCTAGCGCTGCGACTGGTGCTGCGAGGCGAGCCGCGCCCGGAGCGCGCCCACCAGCATCCCGATGGCGATGTCGTTGTTGCCGCCGTGCGGGATGATGATGTCCGCGTGGTGCTTGGACGGCTCCACGAAGCCCATGTGCATGGGGCGCACGTGGCGCAGGTACTGGCCCACCACGTGGTCGAAGTCGCGGCCGCGGTCCTTGATGTCGCGGGTGAGGCGGCGAAGGATGCGCAGGTCGTCGTCCGCGTCGACGTAGATCTTCACGTCCATCTCGTCGCGCACTTCCTTCATGTGCAGCACGAGGATGCCCTCGATGAGGACGATGTCCCCGGGGTCCACGCGTTGCGTGTGCGGCTGACGGCCGGACGTGACGAAGTCGTAGACGGGCTTCTGGATGGCCTGGCCCTGCTTGAGCGCACGCAGGTGACTGACCAGCAGCTCCGTATCGAACGCGTCGGGGTGGTCGAAGTTCACCTCCCGCCGCTCTTCGAGGGACATGTCCTTCAGGTCCCGGTAGTACGAATCCTGATCAATAAAGGCGACCCGGCAGTCGGCGAGAGCCTCACGCACCTTGCGGGCCACCGTGGTCTTGCCGGACGCGGTGCCGCCCGCGATGCCAACGACGAGGGGTGACGACATGCGGCGGGCAGTACCCCACCAGACAGGTGGGCGCAAGGATCCGTTGACCGGCCGACATGTGGCGCTGCTTATGCCCGCCGCAAGAGCCCGCGTGCTTGCCCTTCAGCGAGCAGCCATCCAGGCAGGGCCTCCACCGGAAGCGGGCCATCCGCGAGCCCCTGGAGCCCCGAGGCCACCTCCGGGGGCAGCGTCAGGACCTCGAAGCCCGTCCCCTTGCGGCGGATGGCGAAGCGCCACGGGCCCGGACCCGGCCGGGCCGCCACCTGCGCCAGGGCCTCCAGGCCGGACACTTCCAGCGCCCCGCAGGCCCACGCACGGCCGGTGAGATGCCGCCGCAACGCCCGCGCGGCGAACACCAGCTCCGTCAGGTCGGCGGGAAAGGCGCCCAGGCGGACGTCCTCGGCCAGCGCCACCTGGCCCGGGGCCGGAGCCGGAGGCGCCTGGAGGAAGGCGTGCGGCAGCATCATCTCCAGCGACAGCGCGGCGGCCACCCCGTCCGACGGCGCGGCCATCACGCGCTTGCGCGCCCAGGACGCGAACGCGTGGGACAGGGACTTGCCCAGCCCGTCGAAGAGGCCGCGGTACTCGCGCGAGCGGGTGAAGGACTCCAGCCCCTCCGGCGTCGCCGCGAGCAACAGGCGCGTGAGGGGCCAGTCCTTGTCCAGCTGCTCCGCCACCACCGCCAGCCGGAAGTCCCGGTCCGCGCGCGTGCCCTCGGGGTCCTGGTCCTCCGTGGCCGGGGTGACGCCGTGGCCCGCGTCGAACAGCGCCCACGGGCGGCTGTCCCCGCTCAGCGCGGGCACGGGCTCGCGCGACGCGGGGATTTGAATGGGAGCGCGGGACTCCTTCGGGACGAGCGCACGCAGCCGCCGCAGCGACGCGAGCGCCACCTCCGGCGGATGGCCGTCGCCCTCGAAGGTGACGGCGCGCAGGCGCGGACAGCGCGGGAGCACCTCCGCCAGCAGCTCGAACAGCTCCTCGCGCACGGGCTGCGTGTGGTCATCCACGTAGAAGCTCCGCCCTCCCCTGCGCGTCACCACGCCGCCCGCGATGTGGATCTCCACGACCTGCTCCAACGGGAAGCCATCCAACCCCGTGCGCAGGGGCAGACCCGCGGACAACTGGTGGCTGAAGAGGTGGCCCAGGTCCAGGAGCAGCGGCAGGCCCGTGCGCGCGTGCAGCTTCGCCATGAAGTCCAGCGCGTGCAGTCCGCCGCGCGTGGCGAGCACCGCGGGGTTCTCAATCACCAGCGGGACGCTCAAGCCCGCCTGGATGTGGAGCGCGTGCGCCGCGCTGTCCCGCACGCCCGCGTCGTTGAACGGCGGCGTGACGTAGAGGTAGCCCGGGAAGGGCTGGCCGCCCGCGTGCCACCAGCCCACGTCATTGCCCACCCACGGGCTGCCCACCGCGCGCGCGTGCGCGTCCAGCTCCGCGAGCGCCGACGCGGGCTCCAGCTCCGGGCCCCACAGGTTCAGGTGCACGGGATGGAAGAGGACGGGCACGTCCGAACGGCGGCGCCACATCTCCGGGAAGAGCGTGGCCTGGGCCCTCGCCTCCTCCAGCGCGATGGGCGCGCTGTACTCCACGAAGTCGAAGAGACCGGGCGAGGCGTCGAGCAGCCGGTACGGATGCGGCACGTCCGAGGCGCTCAGGTTGCTGCTCAGCCCCAGCCCCATCCAGGGCAGTGACCACGAATCCGATGCAGGGCGCGTCATGGGCACACCCTAACCAGCCCGGCTCCGGGTGGCGCTAGCCTTGTGTGGCCGGCCGATCCAGGCGCACGTCCTGGACCGTCAGCACCCGGCCGTCCGCGGCGCGCACCTCCAGCGGCTTCACCGGCTGCCCGTGCGCCTTGTCGAGCACTCGCGTCCGGGGCTCTCCCGCTTCGAAGCAGTGCTCCTGGCCCCACTGGCCCAGCGCGACCAGGATGGGAAAGAGGCTCCGCCCCTTCTCCGTCAGCACGTACTCCTGCCAGGCGCTGCCGTCCGAGGCCGGCTGCGTTTCAAGGATGCCGTGGTCCACCAGGTGCTTCAGGCGCTGGGCCAGGATGTTCTTCGCCACGCCCAGGCTCTTCTGGAACTCGCCGAAGCGGCGCAGGCCGTACTGCGCATCCCGCACGATGAGCAGCGACCACCAGTCCCCGATGACGTCCAGGGACCGGGCCACCGGGCACGCCGCCCCTTCCATGCTCGTCCGCTTCACCACCGCCTCCTTCCAGCAGGCCGTTCCACAACTGGTTGCATAACGAAACCGGGCCTTTTATTCATCCGGCAATTGGTTTCATCATGAAACCACTCAAACCGGAGGCAGTCGGATGCGGCTCAAGGGAAAGACGGCGCTGATCACGGGCGGAAACAGTGGCATCGGGCTGGCGACGGCGCGGCTGTTCGTGGCGGAGGGGGCGCGGGTGGCCATCACCGGGCGCAACCGGGAGACGCTGGACGCGGCTGTGAAGGAGCTGGGCGCGAACGTGCTGGCGGTGCAGGCGGACGCCACGGATCCGGCCGCGCTGGAGCGCGCGGTGGCGGCGACGGTGGAGCGCTTTGGCGGGCTGGACATCGTGTTCGCCAATGCGGGCATCGCGGGACAGACGTTCGTGGGAAAGACGTCACATGACACGTTCACGTCCGTGCTCCAGACCAACGTCACCGGCGTGTTCTTCACGGTGCAGGCCGCGGCGGCGCATCTGAAACCGGGCGCGTCGGTCATCCTCACCAGCTCGGTGCACAGCGAGCTGGGCATGCCGGGGTACTCCGCCTATGCCGCGAGCAAGGGCGCGCTGAAGGCGATGGGCAGCGTGCTGGCGGCGGAGCTCGCGCCCAGGGGCATCCGCGTCAACGTCGTGTCCCCTGGCGCGACGAACACGCCCATCTGGGAGAAGAACGCGCCCACGCCGGAGGCCTTCGCGAAGATGGAGCGCGGCATGTCCGCCACCATCCCCATGGGGCGCATGGGCAAGCCGGAGGAGATCGCGAAGACGGTGCTCTTCCTCGCATCCGACGACGCGTCCTACGTGAGCGGGCAGGATCTGTTCGTTGACGGTGGCGTCAACGGCGCGGCGCTGGGGGCGCCCTTGTTCCGAGGCCCCCAGGCGATTTGATGCCGCCAGTCCCCTCTTTCCGGAGCTGCTTCCGATGACCTCCTCCCTCAAGCCCACCGCGGTCGTCGTGGGCGTCGGCGCTGAACAGGGCCTGGGCGCGGCCTTGTGCCGGAAGTTCGCCTCGGAAGGCCACCACGTGCTCGTCGCGGGGCGCACGCGGGAGAAGTTGGATCGCGTGGTCGCGGGGCTCACGGCCTCCGGTGGCAGTGGCGAGGCGGTGGTCTCGGACGCGACGCGGGAGGCGGACGTCGCGCGGCTGTTCGACCGGGCCCTGGCTCCGGGAGCGGGCTTCGCCCCCGTGGACCTGGTCGTGTTCAACGCCGGCAACAACCGGCAGGTGCCCTTCCGCGACCTGGACGCCGCGACGTTCGAAGACTTCTGGCGGGTGGGCTGCTTCGGCGGGTTCCTCGTGGGACGCGAGGCGGCCCGGCGGCTGGTGCCCCTGGGCCGGGGCACCGTCATCTTCACCGGCGCATCCGCCAGCCTTCGAGGCCGCGCGGGCTTCGTGCACTTCGCCGCCGCGAAGGCGGGCCTGCGGATGATCTCCCAGGGCATGGCGCGCGAGTTCGGTCCGCAGGGCCTGCACGTGGCCCACGTGCTCATCGACGGCGGCATCGACGGTGAACGCCTGCACACGCTCGCCCCGGAGCGGGTGAAGGCACTGGGCGAGGACGGGCTGCTCCACATCGACGCCATCGCGGAGACGTACTGGCAACTGCACCGGCAGCACCGTTCCGCGTGGACCCAGGAAGTGGATCTGCGGCCGTTCAAGGAGTCGTTCTAGGGCCTCAGCTTTCTGAAGACGCCTCAGGTTTCCGAGCACTTGGACACACCCGCGGGACGGTGGCTCCCAGAGGGAGCACGGCGATGGCATCGCTGTTGCTCTGCTCGCGGGACACCTCGTCCCACGGGAGCAGGCGTCCATGAAAACGAACCGGTTGCGACATCTCTTCTCTCGCGCGCTGCGGGCCTCGCTCGCGACACCCCTGGTGCTGGCCGGCTGTGGCACCGGCGGCACGGACCTGCGGGGCTACTCGGGCATCGAGTGCACGCCGTATGGTGAGCCCGCCATCGATGACCTGAGCATCCAACCCGCGGCGGACTCCGTCGATCTGCGCCTCATCTCGGACTACGGCCGCGGGGGCTACGAGACCCGAGCCTCCACCGGCGAGGCGTGCGCGACCGCCACCAACCCGTCCGCGTGTCAGGCATACCTGGCCGAGGCGACCTCCAGCGACGGCTTCACCGGCAACTGCATCCAGATCTGCTCGAGGTACTTCCTGGCGACGACGCGTGGCGATGAGGTGAAGATTTGGGCGTCGCTGCAAGAGCTCCAGGAGTTGCTGGGCACGGTGGACACCGCGCAGGAGGCGGCGCTCCTCACCTTCGCCGCGGGTTACCGGCTCAGCTGCGACACGCTGGAGCAGGGAGCGGTGAAGCGGAGTCCGGGCGGAGGCTTCAACGTCGTGGCCACGAAGGGCGACGCATGCGGCGAGGGCTCGAACCTGATGCAGTACGTGGTCAAGGTGTCCGCCAACGGCGAGCTCTCCGAGGTGGAGGATCACGTGCTGCAGAAGGGCTCTGGCCCATGCTCCGTGGGCCGCCGGCCCGTGGGGCTGGAGGGCACGGTCGCGGGTGATTGCGAGGACGCGCTGGGGCACCACTTCGCGCAGATCGCGCACCTGGAGGCCGCGTCCATCCACGCGTTCCTGAGGCTGCGCGATGAGCTGGCCCTGCATGGCGCGGAGGCAGCCCTCCAGGACGCGGCGCTCGCGAGCGCCGTGGATGAAGTCATGCACACGGAGATAACGGGACGGCTCGCGCGCCGCTACGGGGCCACGCCTCCGCCGCCCGCCGTCGCGGCCGTGCCCCTGCGCCCGTTGAACGAGGTGGCGTTGGACAACGCCGTGGAGGGCTGCGTGCGCGAGACGTTCGGCGCGCTGGTGGCCCATCACCAGGCACTGCATGCGCGCGACGCCGAGGTGCGCGAGGCCATGGTCCGCATCGCCGAGGACGAGACGCGGCACGCGGGCCTGTCGTGGGACATCGACCGGTGGGCGCGATCGCGCCTGTCCGCGCCGGAGTTGGCAGCGCTGCGCGAGGCCCAGGAGCGCGCGGTGGCACTGCTGCGCGCGGAGGTCGCGGTGCCTATTGATTCAGCGCTCGTCACGGAAGCGGGCCTACCCACGCCCGAGGCCGCGCTGGCGATGCTCGACACGCTGGAGCAGGAACTCTGGGCCTGATCAGGTCGTCGGCTTGTTCCGGGTCGCGGCCTCGCGCGCGGCCTGGAGCGTGTCGTCCACCGCGGACTCCACCGCGTCGCTGACCAGCTCCGGCGCGGAGGTGCGCCAACGCTCCAGCGACGCCTCATGCATCGCCTCCGGATCCTGGAGCTTCGCGTCCGTCTCCGGAGCCACCTCCGCGATGCAGTCCGGGCACACGCCTTCGAGCGCGCGCGACCACACCTCCAGGTGCGTGGTGATGAGCACACCCTCCATGGCCAGGGCCTCGCGCAGCCCCCTTTGACCCGCGCCGCGCATCTGCGCGCCGTGCACGCGGTCCAGCATCGTGCGCATCCAGGAGGCCACCGCCTCCGGCTTCGGACAGGTCTGCCTGCCACAGACCCGGCAGGTCGTCTGCCAGGACTGCCCTTCCATTGGAGTCATCGCGACCCACTCCTCGCACCCGGGTTGCGCCCTCGCTTTAGCAGGGCCCCTCCTCTCACGCACGTAGACGTGAGCCTCTCCTAATGCGGAGAATCCGACTTCCTGGAGCTGTCTGGAGACCCCTCATGTCCCGAGCCGAGATCGACGAATCGCATGCGCAGTTCCGTGGAGCCTGGAGGCTCATGACGCTGGGCCTGCCTCGTGGCGAGGTCGTGGAGCGTGCGGACGTGTTCATCACCGCGGGCCATGTCACGTGGTCGCTGATGAACATGTCGTTCCTCAACAGGCCGGCGGAGACGGAGGCGGAGCTGATGCGCGCGGTGGACTCGGCCGCGAGCTACTTCGCGCAGGGGCCGCACGGGTGGGCCTTCACGCTGACGCCGGAGTGGCTGGCGCCGGGGCTGAGGGAGCAGGCGGACGCGCTGCTCGCCACGCGGGGGCTCAAGCCGGGGATGGCCACGTCAGGCATGGTGGCGGACCGGCTGCTGGAGCCGGTGCGGCCCCTGCCGCCGCTCGACCTCCGGCCGGTGCGCGACACCTGGGGCTACAACGCCGTCGCGGACGTGAACGCCGCCAGCTACGACACGCCCCAGGCGCTGGGACGTGAAGCCCTGGCCGCCCCCGGCATCTTCGGCCCCGAGAGCCGGGCCTTCGTCGGCTGCCACGACGGCGCGCCGTCGACGAGCACGGTGGCCCTGCGCGTGGACGGCATCGTCTACATCGCGCTCGTGGCGACGCTCGCGGAGCACCGCCGCAAGAGCGCCGCGGAGACGGTGCTCCGGCGCGCCCTGGAGGAGGCGAAGCACGCGTGGGGGCTGGAACGGACGGTGCTGCATGCCACGGAGGCCGGCGCGCCCGTCTACCGCCGCATGGGCTACCGGGACGTGGCGCCGTTCGTCTCGTACTTCGCGCCTCCCAAGGGAGCATGAATTCCGGGAGTTGGGAGCTGACCCCGCGCGTCAACCGCGCGCGAATGCGGCCCAAGGGTCATCCACTCAACGCAGCATGAATCCCACCGCGGGGACCGGGGTTTGGACCCGAGCCCCCGCTGTCTAGCTTGGTCGGCCAGCCCCCCAACCCTGGACCCCCACCTTGGCGATTCCCTTTCGCACCGACGTGCGCCGCGCCACCACCGCGCTCCTCGGCGCGCTCCTCTTCCTGGCTTCCGCCTCCGCCCGGGCGCAGACCGCGCCCACGCCGCTGGAGGACAACCGCGCCATCACGCTGGGCTACATCGGCATCGCGTATGAGCTGGGCGGCATCATCGACCCCACGCTGCAACCCGGTGGCACCAGCAGCGCGCGTCCCAACTGGTTCACCTTCGCGCCGCACGCGTCCCAGGCCGGCGGCAAGGGCATGTACGGCGCGGCGCTCGCGCGGCACTTCATCAACACCGCGCGGCTTCAGCCGTCGGCGTCGCTGACGGGCGCGCTGGACCGGCTGGGGCTGAGCGGCGTGGTGCGCCTGCGGCTCCAGGACCTGTCCCTCCAGCTCATCTCACAGGGCCTGACGGTGGACGCGGCCGCGGCGCTCAGCGTGATGACGAGCGCGCTCAACGTCGGTGCGCTCGGGGACGTGCGCACCCTGCTGGCCACCGCGTCGCGCATGGGCGCGCTGTACTGGAGCGCTCCGGGCGCGACTCCGCTCGACAAGGTGGAGGCCATCGTCATCACGCTGGAGCGCACGCTCCACGAAGGCAACCTCGCCATCTACAACGACATCGGCGGTTCGGCGCGCCTGTACCTGGACTGGCGCGCCGCCGCCACCGGGCCCATCACGCCCGCGCGCGTGCTCACCGAGTTCACCCTGGTGGACGCCAACAACGCGGAGGCGCAGCAGGCGTATGCCTATGCCGTCGCGCACGCGGAGGACTCGCCGCGCCCCACCCGCATGGATTTGCTCTTCCCCGGCATGCACTGGAAGAGCCTGCTCATCGCCGCGTTCGCGCTCTACGAGGACGCCCGGCTCGCACCCACGCCCGCGCGCCGTGACGCGCTCGTCGCCATGGGCACCAACTTCGTCGCGTGGCGCGAACAGCGCGACCAGGCCCAGCCCGTCTTCACACCCGCGGGTTCGCCCACCGACGAGGTGTCTCGCGCGGCCGTGCTCCAGATACTGACGCCCTTGCTGATGACGGACTTCGGGACCGTGCGCTGGACCTACGCGGACTATGCGTACGCCCAGCCGGACCGCGACGGAAACCCGCTCACCTCCCCTCCGTCCGAGTACAGCTGGGCGGACTTCTGGGACCGGTGGAACGGAATCCTCTTCGCGTTCGACAAGGCCTACGCGCGGCCCACGGAACTGTGGGTCATGCCTGAACCCCTCACGGATCCGCTGGGCTGACAGACGGCCCGGACGCCCCGTGCGCTCGCTTGACGGGCGCGGGGGCCGTGCGGGAGCGTGCAAACCCGATGAGTCCCCTCCCCGGTGGTCCATTCGAACCTGTCCGCCACGCGTCCAAGGACGATGCGTCCTCACCGGTCACGGCTGCCGCGCGTACGCCGCGAGACGCGAATCAGCCCCCTGTTCCGGCCGACGAGGCCAGCATGTCCCCACAGACCCGCTTGCAGGTCCTGCGGGAGATGATGGCCGAGGCGTTCCTGGCGCTCGACGCGCAGGGAACCATCCATGAGCTCAACCACCGCGCCGCGTCGCTGCTGGGTCTGCCCTATGGCACCTGCCAGGGAATGACGCCGTGGGCGGCGCAGCCGATGCTCGCCGGCACGACGTTGCACGAGCGGCTCTTGGACGCGCTCACCACGCGCGAGCCCGCGCGGTTCCTGTCGGAGCTGCCGTCCGGCGTCTGGCTGGAGCTGTCCGTGCGGCCGGTGGGCGGCGAGATGTGGGTGCTGGCCACGGACATCACCCGCCGTCAGCGCGCGGAGACGGAGGTCGCGCGCACCGAGGAGCGCTTCCGCC
Source organism: Corallococcus sp. AB045 (assembly GCF_003668895.1). Lineage (NCBI taxonomy): Bacteria > Pseudomonadati > Myxococcota > Myxococcia > Myxococcales > Myxococcaceae > Corallococcus > Corallococcus sp. AB045. The sequence goes on along the minus strand of NZ_RAWN01000090.1, from coordinate 16,460 downwards.
AACTGGGCGAGCGGTTCCAGGTGGCGCTGGAGTCCGCGCAGATGGCGGTCTGGGAGACGAACCTCGTCACCGGGCAGGTGTTCCGCTCGGAGGGGCATGACCGGCTCTACGGCTACCCGCAGCCGTTGGCGGAGTGGACGCACGAGCGTTTCCTGGCGTCGTTGCACCCGGATGACCGGCCGGCGGTGGAAGCGCAGGTGTCGGCCATCTTCCACAACGACGTGCTGTCGTATTCCTCCACCTTCCGCACGCACTGGCCGGACAACACGTGGCACTGGCTGATCAGCCGGTCGCGAGTCATCCGCGACGCGAACGGCAAGGTGATGGTGGTGCGCGGGGCCATCCTGGACATCACCGCGCTGAAGGAGACGGAGGAGGCGCTGCAGGAGGCGGTGCGCACGCGCGACGACTTCCTGTCGGTGGCGAGCCACGAGCTGCGCACGCCGCTCACGTCACTGCGTCTTCAAGTAGACCTGCTGCGGCGCATGGCCGAGTCGAAGGGCCACGAGCCCTTGGGCTCCGAGAAGGTCACGGTGCGGCTGGACGCGGCGGACCGGCAGCTCAAGCGGCTGACCTCGCTGTTGGACAACCTGCTGGACGTGAGCCGCATCCGCACGGGCAAGCTGGACGTCGATCTGGCGAGCGAAGACCTGGCGCCGGTGGTGCAGGACCTGGTGGCGCGCTTCGGGGACGAGGCGAAGCAGGCCGGGGTGGAGCTGGACGCGCGCGTGGAGGGCCCCGCGCCGTGCCGGTTCGACCGGCTCAAGATGGAGCAGGTGGTGAGCAACCTCCTCTCCAATGCGCTGAGATACGGCCAGGGCACGCCGGTGCACGTGGCGTTGCGCCGTCAGGACGGACAGCTGCGGCTGACCGTGCGGGACGGCGGCCCGGGAGTCCCCGTCGCCGAGCGAGAGCGCATCTTCCAGCGCTTCGCCCAGGCGCAGGGCTCCGCGCGCACGGGAGGACTGGGCCTGGGGCTCTACATCGTGCAGCAGATTCTGGAAGCGCACGGTGGCCGCGTCTGGGTGGAGGACGCGCCCGGCGGTGGCGCCGCGTTCGTGGTGACGCTGCCGGTGGAAGGCGCGTAGGCGGGCTTCAGGGCACGAGCGGCGTTCCCCCGCTGTCAGCGGGAAATCCGAGGCGGAGGGACTTCGCCTCGCCCTGCTTCACGTCCACGGGCACGCGCAGGACCGACGGGCCGAACCAGCCGTCGACGGCGAAGAAGGTGTAGCGGCCGGGTGGCAGGTGGCTGAAGTCGAAGTCCACGCGCCAGTGGTAAGGCCCCCGCACATCTGGATCCTCCGGCGGCCATTTCCTCGCGGCGGGATCGCTGGTGAATGCGGAGCGCTGGAGGATCCGCAGGGCTCCGTACGTCTTCGGCATGTCCACATGGCCGGGAACGAGGAAGGTCTCCAGCCGTTCACGTGGCTCCGGGAAGTGCACCTGGAGCGCGCCTCCTCCGTTCCTCGGGACGAAGTCCCTGCGTTCGCGCTCGTGTGGCGAGAGCGAGACGGGCTGGGGTGAGAAGACCAGCGGCGCGGGCCGGGGCCATTGGGCATCCCGGAGCGGCTCGTCCGAAACGTGCACGAAGCACTCGCGGTCCCCTGGAACGCGCAGCACGTAGTGGCCGGCGTCATCCGTCGTGGTGCGGGTGTCGAGCCCGGCCTCGCAGCGCGCCCGGACCGTCACGCCCGCGAGCGGAACGCGCGCCCCATCCGTCACGAACCCCTGGAGCACCCCGTCCGCGGTCAGCCGCAGCTCCACCTGGTCCTCGTGAGCGCCGACTTCGTACAAGGCCGTTCCGCCCTGCTCCTCGTTCACGCTGAGGAACAGGGGGCGATGGGGCAGGTGTTCGACGTGGAAGCGGCCCGCCCTGTCCGCTTCATGCTTGAAGCCGTGCTCGTCGCGCGGGCCCTCCAGGTCGGCGGGGTCCACCCAGTCGACGCGGGCATTGGGAACCCCTGTCTGCCCATCTTCGTGGAGCACCCGGCCCACGAGGGTGTGTCCGGGATCGAGCGTGATGTCCGGGAGCGTCCGCTCCTCGTGCGCGCGAGCTTCGACTCGCAGGCGGAACGGGGCCATGCCCTGCGCTCCGATGAACAGGGCGGAGGGACGCGAGGCGTCCGGGGTCCAGGCGAAGCGGCCTTCGCGATGGGCCACCGGATATCCCTGGAGGGAGAACTCCTTCAGGGGCTGCCCATCCGGTTGGAGGACTCGGCCTTTCAGCACGCCACGAGACTGGAACACCACGGGCCCGCCATTGGGGCCGGAAGGATCTTGTTCCGCGACGCCCACCTTCTGGTGGAGCCCATCCATGGACACGAGCTCGAGCTTGTGGGGGCGAGCCAGGGGATGGCTCAACTCGAAGTATCCGTCCGGACCGGTCCTCGTCCTGCACCTACCCATGAGGTCCCTGCCTTCCGGAGACTCGAGCGCCGTGGCCCGCAGCTGCATGCCGGCCAGGGGTTTCCCATCGGGAGTCACCGCCCTGCCCGTCCATGGACCCGCACTGGCGATGCCTTCGAAGCTCACCGTGACTTCCGCCTTCTGCCCAGGAAGGACGTCAACGTCCACGGTGCGCTCCCACTCGCACCCGGCGGCACGAGCGAAGGCCCTCACGCGGTAGCGCTGCGTCTCGAGTCGCAGGAAGACCCTTCCCTCGGGCGTTTGCTCGGACTCGTGCGAGAGGACCAACCGCCGGTCGACGGGCGTCACGAAGCCAGAAGCGTTGGGGACCCCGCGTCCTTCTGGGTCGATCACCCGCACGAGCAATGACGAGTACCGCCCCATCACGACGGTGAGTTCGGGCTGGGGGGTGACGACCTTCAACCGGCGCCAGCTCCAATCCGCCTTGCTGGCATAGAGCAGGCCTTCGCCAGCGGCCACGCCCTGGAAGGTGAACCGGCCCTGCGTGTCACTGGAGGTCTGCACGAGCGGGGTGGCGACGGAGGAAGAGACAAACCGGAGCCAGACGCTGTTGAGAGGATTTCCCTCCGCATCCATCACGCGTCCGGAGAGGGGCACCGTGCGCACCAGGGACAGCTCCATCCGCGGCTTCGATTCCGGCGCGATCCGGATGTCCGTGCGGAAGGCCGTCACGAAGCCGCGTGCCTGGACCTCCGCGGCATACCGGCCCGGCTTCAGCGCAACGCGTCCGGTCCCCTGCGCGTCCGTCGTGCCGGTCAGCGCGCTGTCTTGCGGCAAGTCCGCGCGCCAGACGTTCACCTGCGCGCCGGATACAGGTTGTCCTTTCGGGTCCACGACCCGGAACATCCAGTTCCCTTCATTCGCCGGTCCGGACGGTTCCAACTCCGGACGCGTGCCCGCGCAAGCGAGCACCACGGCAACGAGCCCCACCCAGCTCCATCGCATGGCGCGAAGCATACGCGATGGGTTCGCGTCAGCGCATGTACGGCCTTCCGCCTCCGCGAGCGGGACGCGCGGACTGGATGACGTGCACGCCGGTCCCGGTCAGCTCCACGGGGATTCGCAGGATCGCGTCCACTCCATCCATCTGATCCCGGATGAAGACCGTGTAGTGCCCCAGGGGAAGATGACTGAAGCGGAAGTCCGCCCCCAACAGGAAGTGGGGAACGAAGGACTCGCTCCCGTTCTCCGACTCCCATGTGTTCGGCATCGGGTCGGATCGGAAACCCGCCCGCATCAGGGCATCCAGCGCCTCGGGCGAGCGAGGCCATGCAACGTCTCCCGGAAGCACGAACGCGGTGACGAACTCGCGAGACGCCTCGACGCTCACCTCCAGCGACGCGGGCCCCCGACGGGGCTCGAGATCCAACGACTGCCGTGAGCCGGACGGAACACGAAGCCGCGTCGAGGAGAAGAACACCGGAGGCGGCTGGGGCGGCCGAGGCGGCCGGATGTTCAGGGGGCTCCCTTCGGGATGCACGAAGCACTCGCGGTCTGCCGGGATGTTCATGGCGTAGTGGCCCGGCCCGTCGCTTCTGGCGCTCATCTTGAACCCACCTTCGCAGCGGACCTCCAGGTTCACCCCCGCCAGCGGAACCTGCGCGCCATCCGTCACGAATCCGTGCAGCTCCGCGTTGGGAACGAGCCGCAACCGCACCGCCGTCTCAGCGGGTTCGAGCGCACGGAGCACGGTCCCGTGTTCCTTCGAAGCGACGCGCAGGAACTGGCGCCGGCCTGGCACCTGCTTGAGTTCGAAGCGGCCCTCGGCGTCGGTCATCGCCCACTGAGAGCGATAGGGTCCATGGCCGTCCAGGTCGAACTCCTCCACGAGCTCGACCTCCTGATGGGGCACGCTCGTGCGGCCGTTCCTCGCGAAGACACGGCCCTGGACGGTGCGGCCCTCCTCGAGGACGACGTCCGGGACCTGGAGCACTTCTCCTTCCCGCCCTTGCGCGCGCACGAGAGCGGGGGCGAATCCCCACACGTCGATGACCCACTGATAGGTGTGGGTCAAGTCCACGTATCGCACGTACTCGCCCCGCGGATTGTTCGGGGAGAGTCCGTTGACTTCGAAGAAGCCCACGGGCTGTCCATCCGGGCGTACGACACGGCCCTTCAGACTTCCAATGAAACTGCGGAACACCACCGCTTCGCCCGTTCCCGTGGGAAACGGACCTCTCGCCTCCCAGCCCCGGGCCCCTTTAGGGGCATCCATTGTCAGGACGCGCGGAGCCTTGAAGACGTGCGGAATGGCGAAGGAGCCGTCCTGCCCCACGACGCCCTCGCACCTGCCGCTCAAGCCCAGGTCGTGCGGCTCTTCCCCCGGCACCCATGCAACCACTGTCCCGTGGTCAAGCGCCTTGCCGTTGGCATCCACGGCCCGCCCTCGCCAGGGTCCAGCGTCATGAAGGCCTTCGAAGCTCACCGTCGCTTCCGCCTGCTGGCCTGGAAGGACCTGGACCTCGATGCCGCGAGTCCACTCACAGCCGGGCACGGGGGCGTACCTGCCGGAGATGAGGTAGCGCCCTGCGGGAAGCTGCTGGAAGACGGTGGCATCTTGCGCCTCCTCCGGGAACAGCTTGTCTGGGTCCATGTCATCCATGGACGAGATGGAGAAAGGCCCTCCAGGCAATGGCTTTCCATCGGGCCCGTGCACCTGAACGCGCAGCGAGCCGAGCCCACCCATCACCACCGCCAGCTCCGGCGCGGGCGCCACGAACTCCAACCGCGTCGGACTCCATTTGTACTTCGTCGCCTGAAGCATCACGCTTCCAGCGGGAACACCGTCGAAGCGGAAGCGCCCTTCCGCATCGCTCTCGGTCTCCGGCGCGGACTTGGTTTCGTTGGAGCGGCTGAGTCGAAGCGTGGCCAACGCGATGGGCTTCCCTCCCGCATCCACCACGCGCCCGGCGATTGACGTCGCGCGCTCCAGCGTCACGTCCAGACGCGCCTCTCCGGTGACGGGGACCCGTGCGTCCGTACGGGTCACGCTCACGAAGCCCGCCGCCTCCGCCTGGAGGACATACCAGCCCGGCATCACCTGGAGCCGGGCCGTCCCCGTCGCATCCGTGGTGCCCGACTTGATGACCAGGCTCCCTCGATCCGCGCCGCGTGCCACCAGCGCCACACCGGGCACGGGTTGCCCGGCCGGATCCACCGTGCGGACGGTGAACGCCACCTCCTCCACGGGCCACCGGGTCTTCGTTTGCACCGGACGCGGCGCTTCCGCGCACGCGAGCACCACGGCCAAGAGCCCCACCCAGCTCCATCGCATGCCCCGCAGGTTAGCAGGGCATGGTGAGGAACGGCTCCCGTCAGCGAACGAAGTGCACGCCCTCCTTATCCGCGCGCTTCGTTTCGAACCTGTGGACGCCGGGCTCCGTGAGGTTCACGGGGTAGCGGAGCACGGCGACCCCAACACGGCTTGCGAGCACGAACACCGTGTAGCGCCCCAGGGGCAGCTGGCTGAACCGGGGCTCCCCCCAGGAGCGATAGAACCAGTTCTCGACCTGGCGTTCCGGGCGTTGCTCGGCGGGGGCTGGATCCGGCTCGGCAGCGAAATCCATCAGCGCACGCAAGGCGTCCACCGTCGACGGCATCGGAACGTCCCCCGGCACAAGAAGGACCCGATCCCACTCGCCCGCATCCGGAAACATGACCTGCACGGAAGCGGGCCCTGTGCGCGGCCGCAAATCCACCCGGACCGTCTCTCCCGGACGGCCACTGGTGAATCGCCGGGGCCAGAAGACGCGCAGCGGCGGTGAGGGCCAACCGGATGGACCTCCGTTGGAATAGACACTCAAGAAGCATTCACGCCCCGGATTCAGGCGGATGCGGAAGCGGCCCTCCGCGTCGGTGACAGGCAGCCGGCCGGGATGGGTCTCGCACCCGGTCATCAGGTGAATGCCCTGCAACGGACGCCCCGCCTCATCCGCGACCGTGCCCAAAAGGAGGGCAGCCGGGGCGAGCCGCACCGTCACCTCCTCCACGTCCGCGCCCAATGGCTGTGATGCCGTTCCCTCTTCTTCCGTCTCCGCCTCGAGGATGAACGGCTCGCGCGGCACGTTCTCCAGCACGTCGCGGCCCTCCGCATCCACGATGCGGAACGTCTGGAACCAGGCGAACGTCGACTCCCGCCCGGGCAACGGGCGCAGGTTCACTCTTCCCGTCGACCCGGCCGGCTGCCCGTTCTCCCGCAGGAGCCGGATGCGCACGGTGCGGACTGCCTTCAGGCTTACGTCTGGCAGGGCGGTCCGTTCCTCCCGGGGCTCCACCCGCGTGCGCGTGCTCGCGAGTCCCTCCGCCTCGAAAACCAGGCTTGCGGGCCATGGGCCTTCCAGGGTGTACCGATAGCGCCCTTCCGGATCCTCGTAGGTCTCCGAGTTCACCTTGAAACGGGTCAGCGCCTTTCCATCCGGTCCCGTCACGCGTCCCTCCACGAAGGGACTGGGATGCCGCTCCAGCAGCACGTCCTTTGCATCCTCCGGACCGAACTCGACCTTCGCGACACCGCTGGAGACCTCCACGCGAACAGGTCCCCGCGACAGGTGTTCCAACGTGAAGCGCCCCTCCGTGTCGGTCCGGGTGGAGTCCTCGCTCGCGAAGGCGTCCTTCTTCGGATCACCCGAAGAGGCGCTCAGCCAGACATCCGCAACGGGCTGTCCGTTGGCGTCGACGACGCGGCCCCGAAGCGGTGCGCGTTCCACCACTCCCTCGAAGCGGAGCGCCAGCTCGCGAGTCTGTCCCGCCACGACCTCTACTTCCGAGGACGTGTTCCACTCCGCGTTCCCACCCAGCGGATGCGTGAACGTCACCCGGTAGCGCCCTGCCTCCAGGCCCCGGTACACCTGGGCGTCCTTCACCTGCTCGTCGATCCAGGCGCCCTCCTTCGCCACGGGCTCGAGCGCCTTGACCGTCACGTTCGGCGAGCGCACCGGACGTCCATCCGGAGCGAAGGCCGTCACCCGAAGCGTGCCCTGCTCACGCATGACGAGCGTCAGGTCCGCCGGTGGCGCGTCGAACACCCGGCGCTCGTCGCTGTAGCCCTTGAGCCGCGCCAGCAACACGCCCGGGCCTGACCCCATGCCTTCGAACAGGTAGCTTCCATCCGGGTTCCCCACGACGTCCAACCGGGGCGCCGTCGTATCCGTGGGAATCCACGACAGCGACACGGCCCGGAGAGGCTTGCCCACGCCGTCCACCACACGCCCCGCGACCGGGACGGAGGGCCGCAACGTCATCGTCACGGTCGCCGGGTGCTCACGCCCGAGCCGCACGTCAGGATCCACGAAGCCCTGGTAACCCGAGGCCTGGGCCGTGAGCACGTACCACCCGGACGGCAGCCACAACCGGCCCTGTCCCTCACCGGACGTCGTGCCCCAGGCGCCTTCGGGAGGCACCGCCATTGCGTTCCGGATCCGGAACTCGATGTGGGGCAGCGGCCTGCCCTCCGCGTCCTTCGCCAACACCGTGAGCAGCACGGACGCGGGCGCGGCCTCGGTGCGCACCGCTTCGGACACGGACACCGGCTTCTGATTCGACGTGCCCGCGCATGCGAGCATCCCCACCACGAGCCCCACCTGGCTCCATCGCATGCGCGCAAGGTTAGCAGGCGCGCATGAACGCCAGACAGCCCCTCAGCCGAAGCGCTCGCGGAAGGTGCTCAGGTTCGGCCCCTTCCCTCCGCGCTCGTACACCGCGAACACCACGCGGCTGAACGCACCCGCCATCATGGACAGCCCTCGCGCGAAGGCCTCCGCCGCGTCGTGCGGGTTGTTGCGGAACGCGCCGCAACCCCAGGCCCCCAGGATGATCGTGCGATGCCCATGGTGCGCCGCCACCTGCAACACCTTGAGCGCTCGCGCGGCCAGCACTTCGCGCAACTTCTGCGCGACCTCCGGATCCTTCGCCGGCAGCTCCCTCGCGTTGGGCGCGGGCGCAGTGAGCAGCGACACGGAGAACGGCCGCTCCAGCAGGTCGTAGTGCTCGTTGCGGAAGAACGGCACGTCCGGCGAATAGAGGAAGTGATCCGTGTACAGCGGCGAGCGCAGCTTGCGGTTCACGTCGTAGTACTCCGGCCACTTCAACAGGCACGGGTACAGCGCAGAGCACCGCGCCAGGTCCTCCTCCTGCGCCTTCGCGCCCGTGAGGAAGCCGCCACCCGGGTTCACCGCCGACGCGAAGTTGAGCGCCAGCACCCGCGCTTCGCCCTCCTGCTCCACCAGCCGGCGCGCGGCGTCGCCCGTCTTCTCCGGCGTCACCTCGATGGTGAAGCCCGGCACCGGAGCGGGCCGCGTGAGGTGTTCGAAGTCACCGGGGCGCACCAGCACGGTGCCCTCGACCGCGCGCGACACCGCGTCGCGAATGGACACCTCCCGCCCGGACAGCGGCACGTACGTGCCCTGCTCCAGGATGTGAAGGGTCTCGTCCGCGACGCGGTTCAGCGACATGGCGTCACTCGCAGCCGATGCGCTCGGGCGCCACCACGAGGTCGTCGATCCACGTCTCCGACTCGGAGTCGCCCTTCGGGTGCACGAAGCCGTAGCCCACCGCGAAGTTGGTGAACGGCCGGATGCCCACGTCCTCGAAGTCGTACGCCAGCTCCCCATCCGCCCACGCCTGCGCGTGGCCTGTCTTGGCCGTGGCGCTGTCGCGCTCCACGCCCCACTCGATGCAGGTCCACCTGTTGGGTGACACCTTGACGACCACGGGGTCCTGGTTCTGGTAGTTCCAGCCCGTCCCGATCCCCGTCCAGTTGTCCAACGCGAAGCCGCCGTTCGGCAGGGCCTGGAGCTCGATGCCGCCGAAGTCGGTCTCCTTCGGCGAGTAGAGGATGAAGTACGTCCCCATCACGCCCGCCGGCGAGGCCCGGTTCAGGTACACGTACGCACGCGTGTAGAGCTTCGTGCCGAATGCCGGGATGTCCCTGCGCAGGTGCGCGATGGCCTGCTCATCCTTGTTCGGGTCGAAGGGCTCCTCGTTGTGGCCTGCTTCCGTCACCACGTGCACCGCTCCCTTGCCGGAGCGGGTGCGCGAACCGTCGACGGTGATGGTGGCGTTGTGCTTCTCGTCCGGCTGCTTCCAACCGGTCTCCCCGTTTTCGAAGTCCTCGCAGATGTACGCGGAGGCCGGGCACTTGCCATTGCCCGAGCTGGTGCCGCCGTCGGTGTTCGTGCCCGCGTCCGTGCCCGCGTCCGGGGTGTTGTCCGTCTTGCCGTCGTCGCCGCAAGCCGACAGCGCGCCCACCGCGAGGGAAGCCATCATCAACGCCAGTGCCGAAGTCGAACGCATGAGTCCTTCCAGGAAGAGGCGTCGCGCCCTCGCGCTCCTGCCGCGGGGACGGGACGTGTCTCCGTCCTAACACGGCCCCCCGTCCTCCTTGGAATGGGGCCCGGCAGACCCCGGCGGCAACGGCAAGCGGGCAGGCGGTGACGACCGGCCCCGTGGGGCCATGCGGATGTCGTCCGTGGAGGGATGCGCGCGCGGCGCGATCACAAGTGCTCACTAGCGGCGCACCACCCTGCCCGGCAGGTGCGCGTTGCCGTTCCGGCCCGTACTGCTTTCCATGTGAAGCGCCAGCGGCACGGGCGTCACCCTCACGGGCGACAGGAGGGTGGGAGCGGGTGGGGGTTCCTGGCATCGGGGAGAGCGGGAGATGGGAGAGGCCTTCCGAAGACTCACGGTCGTCGCGCCCCCGGCCGACGAAGGCGCCTCCGTATGTGCTCCGCCGCCCGCCCGGCACCTGCCGCCCACCGGTTCGGTGGCGCTCGTCTTCACCGACATCCAGGGGTCCACGCGGCTGTGGGAGCGCTGCGGCCAGGCCATGCGCGACGCGCTGGAGCTGCATGACGGCGTGCTGCGCGCGCTGCTGCTGGGCACCGACGGCTACGAGGTGAAGTCGCAGGGCGATGCCTTCATGGTCGCGTTCGCGTCGCCGGTGGAGGCGGCGCACTGGTGCCTGCGCGCGCAGGAAGCGCTGCTGCACGCGAGCTGGCCGGAGGCCCTGCTCGAAGAGCCGGACGCGGCGGAGGAGCACGCGCCGGAGGGGCTGTCGCACCGGGGGCTGCGCGTACGCATGGGCGTGCACGTGGGCGAGCCCGACTGCCGCCTGGATCCGGCCACGCAGCGGCTGGACTACCTGGGGCCTCCGGTGAACATCGCGGCGCGGGTCGCGGACGCGGGACACGGCGGCCAGGTGCTGTTGAGCGGCGCGGCGTGGGCCCGCATCCAGCCGGAGCTGGCGGCGCTGGGGATGCCCATCGCACGCTCGCTGGGGTCCTTCCGCCTGCGCGGCGTGAGCGACAGCGTGGCGCTGGTGGAGCTGCTGCCCGCGTCGCTCGCGCACCGCCGCTTCGGCCCCCTGCGCGCCCCGCGCGAGCGGCCCGGCAACGTGCCCACGCTGCGGCAGGACCTGGTGGGGCGCGCGGAGGAGCTGGATACGCTCCGGCAGTGGGTGTCGGAGGGCGCGCGGCTGATCAGCATCCTGGGCCCGGGAGGCATGGGCAAGACGCGGCTGGCCACGCACTTCGGCGCGCTGGAGTCGGACGTGGGCGCGTGGGAAGGCGGCGTCTGGCGGTGCGACCTGGAGGAGGCGCTGACGGAGGGCGACCTCTGCCACGCGGTGGGCCGGGCCCTGGGCGTGCCGCTCACCGCGGACGGCGACGGCAGCATGCCCGCGGAGCGGCTGGGGCACGCGCTCGCGGGATGTGGCGACGTGCTCGTCATCCTGGACAACGTGGAGCAGGTGGTGCGGCACGTGCCCGCGACGCTGGGGCGCTGGCGGGTGCTGGCGCCGCGCGCCCGCTTCCTCGTCACCACGCGAGAAGCCCTGCGCCTGCCCGGGGAGCGCGTGCTGGACCTGGCCCCGCTGCGCCTGCCGGATCCGTACGAAACGCGCTGGGACGTCATCCTGCGCTCGGACGCGGTGCGCCTGTTCGTGCAGCGCGCCCGGGAGACGCGCGGCGACTTCGTCCTGACGGACGCGGACACCCCGCGTGTCGCGGACATCGTGCGGCAGCTGGACGGCATCGCGCTGGCCATCGAGCTGGCCGCGGCGCGCGTGAGCGTGCTGGGCGTGGAGCAGTTGCGCGAGCGGCTGTCGAAGCGCTTCGACCTGCTGCGCGTGGGACGGCGGGACGCGCCCGCGCGACAGGCGACGCTGCGGGGGGCCATCGACTGGTCGTGGAACCTGCTGGAGCCAGCCGAGCGCGCCGCGCTGGCGCAGTGCTCGGTGTTCCGGGGCGGCTTCACGCTGGAGGCCGCGGAGGCCGTGCTGGCGCTGCCGGAGGGCTCGCCGGACGTGCTGGAGGTGGTGCACTCGCTGCGCTCCCAATCGCTCCTGTGCGCGCGCGAGGTGGGGGCGCCCGGCGGCTTCCTGCGCCTGGGGTTGTACGAGAGCATCCGCGAGTACGCGGGGCTGCGGCTGCGCGAGATGGGAGACGAGGCGACGTGCGAGGCCCGGCACGCGGACACGTACCTCCAGGTCGCGGGACGGCTGCGGGAGCGCGTGCAGAAGACGGGCGGCGCGACGGCGCTGCGGCGGCTGGCCCTGGAGCGAGAGAACCTGCTGGCCGCGTGCGACAACGCGATGGCCATCCGCCCCGCGACCGCCGAGTCCCTGGGCCGTGCGCTGGAGACGCTGGTGGCGCTGGAGCCGGATGCACGCACGCGTGGCCCGGTGGGGCTGCTCGTGGGGCGGCTGGAGCGGGTGCTGGAGGCGTCGGCCCACGTCGCCGTGGCGCCGTTGAAGCGCGCGGAGGCGCTCGCGGTGCTGGGCCGCGCGTACATGGACGCGGGACAGGCGGAGTATGCGCGCCAGGCCCTGGAGGAGGCGCGCGGCGTCTTCCACACGCTGGGAGAGACGGCGTCGGAGAAGCGCGTGCTCGTGGACCTGTCCATCGTCGCCCGCCACGCCGGGGACGGGGCCGCCGCGTGGACGCTGATGCGCGACGCGCAGGCGCTGCCCTCAGGAAGCGACCGCTGGCTGGAGGCCTACGCGGTGGGCAACCTGGGCCTCGTGGAGCAGGTGCGCCACGGGCCGGAGGCGGCCATTCCGCACCTGCGCGAGTCGCTGGCGCTGTTCCGCGAAGTAGGCGATGTGACGTTCGAGGTGGGCTTCCTCACCAACTGCGCGGTCGCCATCGGCGAGGCGGGCGACGGCGGCGAAGCCGTGATGCTCCTGGGCGAGGCGCTGGGCCGCGCGCTGAGCGTGGAGGACCGTGCGGGTCAGGCGCTCGCGAGCATCAACCTGGGCTGCTACCTGATGGACGCGGGCGGCATCGCGGAGGCCTGCGAACACCTGGAGTCCGCGGTGCGCCTGTCGCGGCTGTTGGGGCAACGGCTGCTGGAAGGCACTGCGCTGGGTGAGCTGGGCCGCGCCTCGCTCGCCCGGGGTGACTGGACGCAGGCGCGCGCGGCGCTGACGGAGGCGATCACCATCCTGGGCCGCGCGTCCCGCTGGCAGGCCCTGCGGTTCATCGCGCACCGGGCCGCGCTGGACGCCGCGTGCGGAGAGCTACGCGCCGCGCGCGAGGGCTTCGCCAGCCTGGAGGGGGCCCCCGAGCTGCGCGAGGACCCTGCCCTCTTCCAGCTCGTGGATCTGCTCCGCGCCGCGCTCGACCTGGCTGAAGCCGACGCCGCGCCCGCGCGAAGCGCCCAAGGCAACGACGCCAGGGCCGCCGCCCGCCGCCGCATCGAAGCGGCCCGGAACGCCCCGCGCGAAACCGCGTCGTCCGACATCCGCTGCGCGCTCCGCTTCCTGGAGGCCCGCTCTGGCATCACCGACACGCACCTGGATGCGTGAAGGCGCTCCGGCTCACGGGGCCGGAGCCGGCTCCGGCGCTGGCTTCGCGAAGCGGCGGAAGAAGCTGTCGTCGTTCCAGTACGGCCGGCCGGGGGCGTCCGACACCGCGTTCGTCAGCGCGGTCAGGAAGGTGATGAAGCGCGCGGCGCCCTCGTGGTCCACGGGCTGCTGCGTCAGGTCATCCGACGGCGCGTGGTAGCGCTCGGCCAGCCACTGCTTGAACACCTTCTGCTCCTCCGAATCCGGCGTGTAGCCGAACTTGAAGAACAGCGCGGGCACGCCTTCACGGATGAACGAGTACTGATCGCTGCGCACGAACAGGTTGCGGTCCGGCTCCGGATCCGGGAGCACCTGCACGTCCAGCTTCGCCGCCACCTCCGCCAGCGGCACCGCGAGCGAGGACTCGTCCTTGCCGTGCGCCACCACGGAGGTGAACGGCCAGTGGGGCATGAACATGTCCAGGTTGAAGTCCGCCACGATGGAGCTGATGGGCACCGGCGGCCGGGACGCGAAGTACTTCGACCCCAAGAGCCCCTTCTCCTCCCCCGTCACCAGCGCGAACACCACCGAGCGCTTCGGCTTCTCCGGCTGCTCATGCAGCCGCCGCGCGACCTCCAGCACCGCCGCCACGCCGGACGCGTTGTCCATGGCGCCGTTGTAGATGCGGTCCCCCTTCACCGGCTCCCCCATCCCCACGTGGTCCAGGTGCGCGCTGAGCACCACGTACTCCTTCGAGAGCACCGGATCCGCTCCCGGCATCACGCCCACCACGTTCATGGACTTGAGCGGCTTCACGTCGAAGGCCAGCTTCGCCTTCATGCGCAGCGGCAGGTCGAACTTCGGCAGCGGCTTGTCCGCGTTGGCCAGCGTCACCAGTTCCTCGTAGGTGTGCGGCGCGCCCTCCAGCCACTTCTGCGACTGCGCCACGTTCGCCACCACCGCGACCTTCAACCCGCGCGACTCGTTGAGCGACGGATCCGCGAACACCACCGTGGGGCTCTTGCTGGAGCCCACCATGCGCTCCCACGGCAGCTCCAGCAGCTTCGGGTTCTGGAGGTACACGACGCCCACGGCCCCCGCCGCCTTGAGCACCTTCAGCCGCTCCTCCCACGAGGAGAAGTGCGACTTCACCGGCCCGGGGACGTTCCCCGGCCCGCCCTGGAGCAGCACCACCACCTTGCCCTTCAGGTCCAGGCCCGCGTAGTCGTCGTGGCCCAGCTCGGGGATGGACAGGCCGTAGCCCACGAACACAAGCGGCGCTTCCACGGTGCCGTTGTCGCCCTGCCGCGAGGACAGCACGACGTCCTCGCCCTGCACCAGCGGCAGTGTCTTGCCGTCCTTCACCAGCGCGACGCTGGACTTCGACTCGATGAGGCGGCGTGACTGCAATGCCATGGGCTGCAGGAAGCCCGTCTTCAGCATCGGCTTCACGCCCAGCGCGGCCAGCTCCTTGGACACGTAGCCGGCGGCCGTCGCATAGCCCTTGCTGCCCGTGTCGCGCCCCTCCATCGCGTCACTGGCCAGCACCTCCACGTGCTTCCACCAGCGGTCTTCGCCAACCTGGGGCTTGGATGCGGGAGCCTCCGCGGCGAAGACCCCGGAGGAGACGAACAGCGCGAGCGTGGCGGCGGACGAGACCCGTTTCATGCCCCGGAGCATCCAGGGCGAAGCGGGAGCATGCAACCGGGATCAGGCCTGCACGCCCAACCGCCGGCCGCGCAGCTCCGACAGCGTGCGCGCGTCCAGCAGCACCGCGGACTTCTCCTGCGGGGACAGGGGCTCCACCCCGCCCGCCAGCAGCTTGCGCCGGGCGGAGGCCAGCGCCGCGGGGACGCTCGCCGCCGGGTGGGACTCCAGCAGCGCCAGGTGCAGCGCGTGCGCGCGAGGGTCGGAGAGCACGTGATCCAACGCGTCGTCCACCGGCTCCATCCCCTCCTCCGCCAGCTCCTGCGCGCGCACCAGCACGGTGGGCGGCTCGGCCTCCTCGGGAATGAGGAGCAGGCCCTTCCGCTGCAGCCACAGGCCCAGCGACGCGCGGGAGGTGAAGACGGAGATGGCCGGGGCGAGCCACAGCCCCACGATGACCGGCGACAGCCACGCCAGCATTCCTGGCGCCACCGCGACCGTCAGCGCCGCGAGCACCACGCCAATCACCATGTGCCACTTGTGCCGGCGCAGCGCCTCCGACCACGGCAGGTCCGTGTCCTCGCGCTGCTGGCTGGACCAGTTCACCTTGTAGCCAAACAGCGTCCCGAACACGAAGTGCGACTGGAAGAGCATCATCACCGGCGCCATCAGCGTGGACACCACGCCCTCCAGCATCACGCTCAGCACCAGCTTGAAGCGGCCGCCCATCCGCGTGGCCTCCTCGCGGTTCGCGAGCAGCAGGCCCAGGCCCATCAGCCGGGGGATCCACAGGAGCGCCAGCGACAGCGCCATCAGCCGCAGCGCGCCCACCGTGTCGAACGCGTCTCCGCCCGGCAGCGTGGACTGGAAGTCCAGCAGCGTCGCGGGCGCGAAGAACCACTCGTGCAGCGCGGCGAACAGGCCCGCCACCAGGAAGATGAGCCACAGGGGCGACGCCACATAGGACATCACGCCCATGAGGAAGTGCATCCGGCTCATCGGGTGCAGGCCACCCGCCATCACCAGCCCCAGGTGCTGGAGGTTGCCCTGGCACCAGCGGCGGTCGCGCTGCGCGTACGCGAGCAGGTCCGGCGGCGGCTGCTCGTAGCTGCCGCCCAGCTCCGGCACCAGCCACACCGTGTAGCCGGCGCGGCGCATGAGCGCGGCCTCCACGAAGTCGTGGCTGAGGATGTGGCCGCCGAACGGCTGCTGGCCCGGCAGCACCGGCAGGCCGCAGTGCTCGATGAAGGGCGCCATGCGCAGGATGGCGTTGTGGCCCCAGTAGTTGGAGTCCCCCAGCTGCCACGCCGCCGCGCCCGCGGCCACGATGGGGCCATAGACGCGCCCGGCGAACTGCTGCAGCCGCGCGAACAGCGTGGAGCGCCCCACGTTCTGCGGCGGCACCTGGAGGATGCCCGCGCCCGGGTTCAGCTCCATCAGCCGCGCCATCCGCACCACGCTGTCGCCCGCCATCAGGCTGTCGGCGTCCAGCACCAGGAGGAAGTCGTAGCGGCGGCCCCAGCGCTCACAGAACTCCGCCAGGTTGCCCGCCTTCTTGGCCGTGTTGTCGGAGCGGCGGCGGTAGAAGATGCGCCCCTGCCCGCCC
>NZ_RAWN01000089.1:0-35882 GCF_003668895.1 Corallococcus sp. AB045 | reverse complement strand
GGCTGGAAGAGGGCATGGGGCATGGCCTCCGGGCTAGCACGCACCCAACGTCCCCTCAAGCAGCACCCCGTCCGCCCTGAAGCGGCCACTCTCCCTCATGCCTCGCATGCGGCCAGCCCCTACCCCGGCCGGCCCGGCGCTTGTGCGCCCCCCGCTGATGCCGTACGTGCCGACGCATGTCCGTCGAATCGCCCACCACTCCGTCCGCCCCCCGCTCCCGTCCCGTCCGCCGCTCGTGGCTCTGGGCGGGCATCGCCGTGGCGTCGCTCGGCTTCATGGGGGTGGCGGTCCACGACCTGGTGCAGGGCCGTTCCCAGCCGCCGCCCCGCCTGGGCGCGCTGCCGGACTTCACCTTCACGCGGCAGGACGGACAGCCCTTCGGGTCGAAGCAGCTCCGCGGCCACCCGTTCATCGCCAACTTCATCTTCACCCGCTGCCCCACCGTCTGCCCCGTCTTCACGCAGAAGATGGCGCGCGTGCAGGAGCACACCGCGAAGCTGGGGACGGATCTCCAGCTGGTGTCCTTCTCCGTGGATCCGGCCTACGACACCCCGGAGCGGCTGGCCGAGTACGGGCAGAAGTACAAAGCGGACTTCACCCGCTGGAACTTCCTCACCGGCGACTACGCCACCCTCAAGGACACCATCGTCCAGGGCTTCAAGATCAGCATGGGCCGCGAGGCCGGCGCCCCCGAGGACGACCTGCTCTCCATCTTCCACGGCACCCACTTCGTGCTGGTGGACGGCACCGGGGAGATCCGCGGCTATTACGACAGCGCGGACCCCGAGGCGACCCAGAAGCTGGAGACCGACGCCTTCCGCATCACCCGCGAAGAAGGCTGAGCCCCGCCTCTTCCTGATCGCGCCCACACTCCGGGTGCGGCACTCCGGGTCGCGTTCCACCCCGGCGCCGTGCCCGTAACGGAGCCGAAACCGGAGCCCGTAACGGAGCCGGCATCGAAGCCGGCACCGGAGCCTTCAACGCCGAAGGGCCGGCGCCCCGCCCATGACGGACGGGGACCGGCCCTGGTGCCTCGCGCGGCGTTGGCCCGCAAAGCCGAAGGGCCGGCTCCCACCTCGCGGTGAGTACCGGCCCTCGTGCCTGAGTCACGCCAGCTTCAGCGGGAAACTCAGTTGATGAGCGCCGCCTGGGCGTGGGCGAACAGGTTCTGCACGTTCTGCTGCGCGGGCTGGGAGGCCAGCGCGCCGACCTGGTCCGCGCCCTGCTTCACGGTGGTCGCGATGTCCGCGATGGACTTCACGGTGGGGGCGAACTTGGTCAGCTGGGACAGACCGGCCAGGGGGCCCTTGGCGAGCAGGGACGCGCCGGAGTCGATGAACTTGTCGACGAACGGCTTCGCCAGGTTGCCCAGGCCGAACGGGAGCTTGTCCAGGAGGCCGCCCGCGATGCCCTTCAGGCCGCCGGCGATGGCGCCCATGGGGTTCTGCACGAAGTTCAGCGCCTTGCCCGCGATGTTCGCGACGCCGCCCGCGATCTTGCCGACCGTCTTCGCGACGCTGCTGACAACCTTGCCGATGCCGCCCATGGTGATACCCCCTGCTTAAAGTGGTTTGGAGAGTGTGTGCCGGAGTGAAGCTTCAAAAGGATTCTCGGAGGGGGGAGGAAAATGTTTCCTCCTCATTTTCCGATCTATTTCACGGGGATTCCGGGCGAGCTTCAGCTGCGGGTTCCGCCGCCGCCCTTCTTCAGCTGGTCCATCAGCTCCTGGCGCTTCGCCTCGTCCTGGGGCGCCTTGGGGGCCTCGCCCGTGGGGTTCAGGCTGGGCTTGCCGGCGCCGGCGCCGGCGCCCTTGCCGGCCTCGAACTCGGACTTGGCGAAGGGGTTGCCCTGGCCGGGCAGCTCACCCTTGGCGCCCGCGACCAGGAACTCACCGACCTCATCCACCGTGTGCACGGGGAAGCCGTTCGCCTTCAGCTCCTCGTCGGACACGACGTTGAGCATGGGCTCCTTGTCCTTGTCCTGCGCGTACTCGAGCACCAGCTCGACGTAGTCCTCCAGCTTCATGCCCACGGCATCCGCGATGCGCTTCGTCTCGGGATCCTTGAGGAGCTCCGCACGAACGACTTCCACGGGACGGGACAGACCACGCTTCTTGCCAGGGGCTTGCTGGGACATTGCGGTTTCGCTCCGGAGAGGAGAGGAAAGACGGCTGGGAACAACTCTAGCCCATCTTTCCAGTAGTACCCATTCCCCGCCCCGGGCGGCCCCACGCCCTACCCTGGGAAGCCCCGGGGTTCAGCGGACCGCGTTGCGGGGCGCGCCCTTGCGAACGGGGGCCGCGGCCTTGCGCTTGGGCAGGATGCGGGTGACGGAGCCGGGGCGGCGGGCCGCGGCGGCGGCGCGCTCCTTCTCCTCGGCGGCCTTCAGTGCCGCGGCGCGCACGGCCAGCTGCTCCGCCTGCTGCGCCCAGCGGCGCTTGAGCGCGTCCCGCAGGCCGTCCGTCTGCAGGTCCACCTGCGCCTGGTTCAGCCGGTAGTGCAGGTCCTCGCGCAGCGTGCCCCGGGTGAGGGCGGCCATCGCCGTGCCGGACACGCCCACCACCACCTTGGGCCGCTCCTCCTGCATCTGCAGGCAGCGCAGGATGAGGCCCTGGGCGTCCAGCGGCAGCTTCCCCGCGTCCGCGATGAACACCACGCCGTTGGGCTGACGGAGCGCTCCGGCCAGCTCCGGGGCCTGGCGCACCTCCGTGAGCGGAACGCCGAAGTTGCGCGCGGCTTCCTCCGCCCAGGCCCTGCGCTCATCCTCGGTGCCTCCGTGGATGAGCAGCGATGCACGGTTGGAGACGAGGTCCTCTTCTCGATAACCGCGAAGAGCCACGGGATGCCCTACCCTTCTGGGAAAGCGGGTCCTCCCAAAGTCTAACGCCCTCCAGGGTCGCCTGTTCAATCCCTTACGCGTGGGAAAAAACCAGGGACCCGTTCCGCGAGGAGCCCCTCCACTGGACGCCCGTTCCCGGGTCAAACCGAAGGCACCACCATCACGGGCCGGCGGCAGCGCAGCACCAGCTCGCGCGCCACCGCCTCCTCGAGCACGTCCGGAACCACTTCGCGGTGGGCGGACGTGCCCACGCACACCAGGTCCACGCCCTCGCGCTCCGTGGCCTGGCAGATGGCGACGGCGACGTCGTCCCCGCTGACCCCCTCCACGCTCCAGTGCACCGCCTGCGCGACCGTGTCCCCGGGCACCTGCGCCCAGAGCCGCCGCAGCACCCGGTCCTGCTCGCCGTTGGGCTCCGGGAGCACGCCGTGGAAGTCCCGGGGGCCCCGCTCGCGGCCCCGGAGCCGGTGCACGTGCAAGAGGTGCACGCGGCCTCCCGGCCCCACCAGCGAGCACGCCTGCGCGATGGCCTGTCCGGAGGCGAGGGTGAAGTCCACCGGCACCAGCGCGCTCCGGGGCGGAGGAAACCGGCGCGGCTCGCGCGCCCCAGGAGGGATGCACGCGACGGAGCGCTCCGCGCGGCGCAGCACGCCTTCCGACACGGAGCCGTGCCACAGCCGCTGCACGCCGCCGCGCAGGTGCATGCCCACCACCGTCAGCTCCGCGCTGCGCGCGTGGGCCACGTGCAGCAGGTGGTCCGCCGGGCGGCCATAGCCGGGCTCCAGCACCACCTCCACGCTGCCCTCGCCCTCCAGGTCGCCCAGGCGCTCGCGCACCTCGCGATGGAGCACGCGCTCCACCAGCGGCTCCAGCCCCTCCATGGTGCGCTCGCGCGCGTCCAGCCGCTCCACGTGCACGGGGGTGTGGATGCCCAGCCGCTCGCGCTCCTCCAGCGGCGAGCACACGTAAGCGGCCAGCACGTCACACCCGCCCACGCGCCGCAGCTCCCGCAGGAAGGTGATGGCCGCGTCGGACGTGGCGGAGCGGGGGTCCACGCCCACCATCACCAGCAGCCGGCGCCGGCCGCGGGCCCAGTCCAGGAGCGCCGTGTCCCGGCGCACCGCCAGCACCGGGGCGCAGCCGTGGCGGGCCAGGCGCTCCGCCAGGGACGTCTTGCGCCAGGGGGACGTGCGCCAGCCCTCCGCGGCCACCACCACCAGCCGGGCGCTGCGGCACTCCTCGTCCCCCAGCAGCGTCTCCACGGAGGCGCCCCGCTGCATGCGCGGCTCCACCATGCGCGCGAGCGGCCTCAGGCGCGCGGCCTCCGCGGCCAGCCCCCCTTCCGCCGCGGACAGGGCGTCCGGGGACTCCGCGTCCGGCACTTCGTCATCCACCCCCAGGAGCAGCAGCGGCTCTCCCAGGCGGCCGGCGAGCGCCGCCGCGACGGTGGCCGCGTGCGCGGCGTCGGCGGACAGGTTGGTTGCGCAGATGATGGCCATGGCGGGGCCCCCCGAGGAGGCGATGCCCGCTGGAGCCTCCCCCGTCACCAAGGATGCGCACGCCGGACACCCGGTGACGCTCGGCCCGCGCATGCCGGCCTGCCTGCCTGGCGGGGCGGGGCGTCCCGGCGGCGGGGCCCTCCCTAGCGCAGGAGCTGCTGGTGCCCGTCGTGGTTGGTGTGGTCCTGGTTGTCGCCCGCGCCGCCGCGCTGGTTCTCGCGGCCGAAGGAGGACAGGAACACGCCCTGCGAGCTGCTCGCGTACTGGTAGGGCCGGCCCCAGGGGTCCCGCGGCACGGCGTTCAGGTAGCGGGGCACCAGCATCTCGTCCAGGCTCCCCTCCTCCGGCAGCTGCCCCCCGTGGTCGGCCTGGTAGCGCTCCAGCGCTCCCAGGATGAGGGTGAAGTCGGCGTGGATCTGCTGGGCCTGCTCGGGGTCGCGGCGGCGGAAGGCGGTGAGCACCAGGGCCACGACGAGCGCCAGCCCGAACACCACCGCCACCCAGGGCAGCGGGGAGCGGCGGGACTTCTCGGGGACAGCGGACGAGGAGGAGGTGGCGGCCATGGCCCGCCCACCCTACCGCGTCAGAGGGCGCGGTAAAGCGGCACCGGCTGCTGCTTGCCCTTCAAGCGCACCGGCGGCAGGTCCTCGAAGGCGGTCTCGTTCGCGTCCACCAGCTCGCGCGTGCGCTCGCCCACCAGGATTTCCCCCGGCCCGGCCAGCGCGCACAGCCGCGCGGCCACGTTCACCGCGTCGCCAATGCAGGTGTACTCGGCCCGCATCGCGCCGCCGATGTTGCCGGACACCACCACGCCCGAGTTCAACCCCACGCCCAGCTCCAGCACCAGGGGCCGGCCCTCGCGGCCGTGGGCCACCCATTCGGCCTCCGCCACGGCGCGCAGCTCCGCAACGGCCTCCATCATCATCTTCGCGCACTGCAGGCCCCGGAGCGCGTCGTCCGGGCGGCCCACCGGCGCGCCAAAGACGGCCATCAGCCCGTCCCCCAGGAACTTGTCCAGCGTGCCGCCGCAGGTGAGCACCGCGTCCGACAGCCGGCCCAGCACCTGGTTGAGCACCGCCACCACCTGTTCGGGAGGCAGGCTCTCCGCCAGGCCGGTGAAGTTGCGGATGTCCGCGAACAGCACCGTCACCTCGCGCTTCTCTCCGGCGAGCACCGCCGCGTCCGCGCTCTTGAGGATCTCCTCCACCACCGCGTCGGACGTGTAGCGCGCGAACAGCTTGCGCATGCGCTCCGTCTCGTCCGTGCGGCGCACCACGCTCTCGATGCGCGCCGCCAGCTCGTCCAGGGACGCGGACTTGTTCACGTAGTCGTCCGCGCCCGCGCGCAGGCCGCGCACGCGCTCCGCTTCCCGGTCGTTGGCGGTGAGCATGATGACGGGGATGGCGCTGCGCGGGCCCTCCTTCAGCCGCCGGCACAGCTCCACGCCGTCCAGCCCCGGCATCTCCAGGTCGCTCAGCACGATGGCGGGCTGCAGCCGCCCCATGCCCTCCAGCGCCTCGTACGGGTCCTGGAAGCAGAGGACCTCGTAGCCCAGGGCCACCAGCCCCTCCTGCACGAACGCGCACGCCAGGGGGCTGTCGTCCACCACCACCACGCGGCGGCGCCCCTCCGTCGCGGGACGTGGCAGGTCCTGCCGGCCGACGATGCGGTTCTGCACGCCCAGCGCTTCGTAGATCTGCTTGTACGTGCAGTGGCCCAGCTCGACGAGAATCTCTCCCAGCCGCCGCCCGTCGCGCCGCTGCCGCGCCAGCGCTTCGTCCAGCTGCGCGAGCGTCACGTACTTGAGCCCCACCAGCAGCTCGCCCAGGGGCGGCTGCGCGGGCCCCTTCTCGTGGTTCAAGCCCAGGGCCTCTCCCAATGCATCCTGAATCTGCTCGCGCGACACGTAGCCCAGGGAGATGAGCGCCTCTCCCACGCGCTGGCCGGTGAGGGCCTGCAGCGCGAGCGCCTCCTGAACCTGACCCGGCGTGACGACGCCCAGCTTGAGCAACAAATCACCGAAGAGGGGGTTTGATGCACTCACGCGGAAGCCTCCGTCACACACCCGTCCGCGGAGCGTAGCGCAACCCCGGCCGCCGCGAACCCCTCACCCCGTCTTCTCCCCTCCCCCACGTCCCCCATCCGACGGGACCGTCGTCCCTTCGGACGGTCCAAAGGGAGCACCGCGCGGCGTCCCGGGCCGGCTCGCCGTCAGTGCTGGAACACGCGGCCGAAGGCGAGGACGATCTCCAGGATGATCAACGCGACGATCATCACCTCCAGGACGTGCGAGCGGTCGATGTCCACCTCGCCCTTGAGCAGGCCATACGTCTGCGCGAGCAGCTGTTGCTTGCGCGTGACGGAGGCCTGCCACGCGGGGATGCGCAGGCGGCGCACGGCGCCCTCGTAGACCTTGGCCAGGTAGAAGTCGCCAATGATTTTCAGGCTGTTCTCCACCCGCTCCACGAACTCGTTGAGGTCCACGAGCGTGCCCAGCGTCTCGCGCGCCAGGTTGCGGTACGGGCTGCGGAACAGGGTGAGCCAGCCGGGCTTGCGCGCCTGCACCTCGTCGTGGATGCGCGCGATGTGCTTGTCCAACCGCTCGTCGTAGTAGCGGAACTCCAGGAGCTGCGCGTTGGCGATCTCCAACAGGTCCGGGATGTCGCGCGAGCCGGACGGCTCGTAGACGAAGGCGCTGTTCCAGTCCACGACGACCAGGTCATGGGCGGTGTAGCTGAAGCGCACCTGGGTGACGGCCTCGCGCTCGCGCGGCGCGAGCGGCGCGGCGGTGCTCTCTCCCAAGAGGAGCCGCGCGATGTCCGCGCTCTGGAACAGCTCCTCCGCGGAAGGATTGCCCTGGATGCGCTCGGCGAAGATGACGGTGTAGCTCTCGCTCTGGTCCCAGAGGTGCGGCCCCTGCACGGCGGAGGCGATGGTGCGGCGCACGCCCTCCACCAGCTCCCGCGCCAGGTCCTCCAGGGCCTGGCTGTCATAGAGCTCGTCCGCGACCTGGGTGAGCGTCTCCCAGGTGGTGCCGGACGCGACGGGGACGCGCAGGATGATGGACGCGGCGCCATGGTCGAACAGGCGCGCGGTGGCGTCCACGGTGACGGGACCGTCACGCAGCGCGAGCGGCCGGCGGCCCAGCTCATAGGCCACGGGCGGGTTGGGCAGCTGGATGTACTGGCTGTTCTCGCGCGACAGCTTCAAGCGGCGCGAGTCCTCCGTGAGCGCCTTGCGCGCGCGCTCCAGGTCTATCTCCTCCGCGATGTCGAACGTGCGGTAGCAGAGGATGTGGGCCTGTTCGAAGAGCAGCGTCATTCCGGCGGGCGCGGACATGGTGCGGAGGAGCCTACTCGACGTCCTCCCACAGGACCCTCAGTTCCAGGGGAAGCGCTTCGAATGGTTCCGCGTGGACGGTCTCCGCGTCCTGGTGGGTCCCCACGAGGAGGTAGTGCGAGCCCTCCAGCCGGAAGACCTCCAACGTCCGTTGCAACGGATCCACCAACCAGACGTGCTTCACACCCTCTCGGGCGTAAACAGGCAGCTTCCGGACCCGGTCCAGCCGGGACGTGGACGGGGACAGCACCTCGCACAGCCAATCCGGCGCCATCGTGAAGCCTACGACGTCGGGCACCCTGGGCATCCGCTCCCGGCGCCAACCCGCGAGGTCCGGCACCAGGACGTCCTTGCCCAGGTGCAGCTCCGGCTCGGTGAGGATGATCCACCCTCCGGGTCCTCCACGGCCCCGGTCGAAGGGACCGTGGAGCTCCCCCTGCAGATGCGACGCCGCGAGCACATGCCGCGACGCCGGCCGGGGGCTCGCGTACAGCTCCCCATTGACGATCTCCCCCACCTGATTCGAGGGGAGCGCTTCCAGGTCGGCGTAGGTGGCGGGCTTTCGGGTCATCTCTGGGACGAGCAACCTAGCAGGTAGGGACATGCCCGGACACTCTCATGCCCGTCTGACACGTGTACCCCGGCGGCCGGGAGCCCCGGAAGGGCCCCCGGGCCTGAAACATTTCCGAATGTTTCACTCAGTCGCCGCCGCCCTCGGGCAGCTTGATGCCAATGCCACCCGGGCCCTCGCCGTTGTCCGGCAGGTTGCCAATGTGGCCGGGCGTGGGGACAGGGCGGTCTCCCGCCTGACGCTTGTTCTTCTGTTCGTCTTCCGGAAGCTGCGGTTCCTTCCGGGGGCTTTCGTGCTCACCCATGGTGGCTCCTTCGCACGTTGAG
Source organism: Corallococcus sp. AB045 (assembly GCF_003668895.1). Classification (NCBI taxonomy): domain Bacteria; kingdom Pseudomonadati; phylum Myxococcota; class Myxococcia; order Myxococcales; family Myxococcaceae; genus Corallococcus; species Corallococcus sp. AB045. The sequence continues at coordinate 27,309 of NZ_RAWN01000089.1, read as the reverse complement.
AGGATTTGACCTCTCCCAAGCTAGGGAGCCCGCGCCCCGGCTGGCACCCCGCCCCTGCCGGTCCGCGGAGCATGCGGGGGCACGAGCGGGGCGGATGGAGCCTTCAGACGCCCCGGGGCTTCGCGGGCGGCGTCAGGGCCGTGCGCACATCCCACAGCTCCGGGAAGAAGCGCAGGTCCAGCGCCTTGCGCAGGAAGCCCACGCCCGACGAGCCGCCCGTGCCCTGCTTGAAGCCGATGATGCGCATCACCGTCATCATGTGCCGGTAGCGCCAGAGCTGGAACCGCTCCTCCGTGTCCACCAGCTTCTCGCACATCTCATACGCGTCCCAGTGCTTCTCGGTGTCCTCGTAGATGCGCCGGAACGCCTCCATCACCTGGGGGCTCTTCTCATACGGCTGACGCCAGTCGCGCTCCACGTGGCTTCTGGGAATGTCGTGGCCCATGCGCGCCAGGTGACGCAGGAACTCGTCGTAGATGCCTGGCGACTCCAGCAGGCGGTCCAGCTCCGCGTGCACGCCCTGCACGTGCTTGAAGGGCCCCAGCGCCGCGTCGTCCTTGTTGCCCAAAAGGAACTCCAGCGCCCGGTACTGGAAGCTCTGGAAGCCTGACGCGTGTCCCAGCGTGTCGCGGAACTCCAGGTACTCGTTGGGCGTGAGCGTCTCCAGCACGCTCCACTGCTCGAAGAGCATCCGCTGGATGTGCGCGACGCGCGCGAAGATCTTGAACGACGGCTCCAGCCGGTCCGCCTGGATGTAACGGATGCAGGCGGACAGCTCGTGGATGAGCAGCTTCATCCACAGCTCGCTCGTCTGGTGCTGGACGATGAACAACAACTCGTCGTGATGGGGAGGCTGGGAACGGGGCACCTGCGCGGACAAGAGGCGGTCCAACTGCAGGTAATCGCCATAGGTCGTCCGGCCCGCGAGGTCCGTGACGATTCCAGGCTCCAGGTCGCGTTTGTTCATGGCCCGGGCACTCATGCACACCAACCCCCTCGCGGCGCAAGCACATCCTCCGCGCGGTCAATCCAGCCACGTACTCCCAGACGGAAGGACGCGGTCCACCTGTATGCCCGGGCCGGGGCGACTGAAACTGCTTAAGCGTTCTTCTGAGCGGCTTCCGCGAGCGCCTTGGAGGCAGCGCGGCCACGGGGCAGCTTGATGTCCTCCACGCTGTTGGGGTTGGCGTAGTCCGACCACTCGGAAGGACGGCGGTTGGTCTTCTCCAGCATGCGCAGCTTCTGGTAGTGCGCCGCGCAGTAGCCCTTGGTGCGGCTGGGCTTGCCGCAGCCCTTGATGGCGCACTCACGGGCGCCGCCTTCCACCGCCGCCGGCTTGCGGCCCCGGCGCTTGCCACCCACCGCCGCCACCGGCGCGCTCACCGCCGCACGGCCCGCGGGACGACCCACGGGACGACGACCGGGCTTGCCGGCCGCGGGCGCGTTCGCGCCGAAGAGGGGGCCCACCACCTGAGCCAGGGGCGCCAGCCGCTCGGCCACGCTGCGCAGCGCATCCAGGTCCGCCGTGCCCGACTCCAGACGAGACACCACGTCGCGCAGGGGCTTGAGCTGGACTTCAATCTCGTTGCGAATCATCTCGCGGAACGCCTTGTCAACTGACATTTCGACCAATCCTCGGTTTAAGGGGGGAGCATTGCCTTGGCGTGAACCGGCACGCCGGACTACCAATACCTTCCAGAAAGGCAATTGTCGAAGGAAGCGATAAAAAGTTGTGACGCCACTGCGTATCAGCCGGCGAGAAAGGCCCGGGAAATGGGTCTCGGCGACGCTTTCAGGCGCTTCTCACGCATCCCAATGCAGGGGTTCCAACAACGCTCCCCGACCGGGGGCGGGGGGCTGCTGCGAGCGATCCAGCAGTTCCTCGTACGTCAGTGCGAGGTCGTGTCCCAGTTCGTCCAATTCCTCCGCGTCTAGAGACGCGGAGAGGCGGGGGAGCACCCCGTGTTCGGTGGCCTGCACATGCGCCACGACCTGATCCTCCAGCGTGAAAAGGCGCGCCTGCCACTCGACGCCGCGAGGCGTCAGTTCCTGCAATTCCTCCATCAGCTCACGCAGGGTGAGGTGGTCCTCGGCCTCCTCCCGGGCGCGGGTGCGGCCCTCCACGCGTGTCAGCAGCGGCTGGACGCAGCGCTCCTCCAGGCGGGAGTGCAGGCGAAGGAGGCGGGCCAGGGCCTCCTGACCGTGAGTCACCTCCTCTGTGTCCGCCTCCGAAGCCAGCCGCGCCAGCAGCTCCTCCAGTTCGCGGTGTTGATGAAGGAGGATGTCGAACGGGCCGGCCATGCCCCCAAGCATCAGCACGGCTCCGGGAGCAGACAACCGCACCCATCCCCCCGCCGCGAAAGGCAGCCTGCTGGCGTGCATGCCCTTTTCCGGTGATGGCGGCGGTGGAGCCCCTGCCCGGCCGCCTGGTGTCGGGGTGCCGGCATGCGAGGGCGGCTGCATCTTGGCTCCACCGTGGAAAACCCACTCACCCGCGTCCGGCAGGCCGTCTTCCGTTTCGCGGAGGGCGGCGCCGCCCTGTCCGCGCGCTATCACCGCGCCCGGCTGGTGGGAGCTGAACATTTGCCCAGACATGGGCCGCTGCTGCTCGTGGGCAATCACGGTGTCTGGGGATACGAGACCCCCGCCTTCTTCCACCTCTTGCACCGGGCCACGGGGCGCTATCCGCTGGGGCTCGCGGAGCGGGGATTCTTCAAGATTCCCCTCGTGCGCACGGTGTTGCCCTGGCTGGGCGGGGTGGAGGGGACGCGGGAGAACGCGCTCCGGTCGCTCCGGGAGGGGCAGCTGGTCGTCTGTTATCCGGGCGGCGCGCGGGAGACCTTCAAACGCAGTCAGGGCCGCTACCAGCTCCGGTGGGAGAGCGCGCTGGGCTTCGTCCGGCTGGCCATGCAGGCCGGGGTGCCGGTGGTGCCCTTCGCCGGCTTCGGGGTGGATGACACCTTCTTCTGGCCTCCGGACGAGGACCGGTGGTGTGTGCGCCTGGCCGCGGAGGACAAATACCGCATGCCGTTGGTGATGGGATTGGGCCCCCTGCCGCTGCCAGTTCAACTAACCTTCGCCGTGGGTGAACCCCATGAACCGCCGCCGTCGGGTGCGTCGGAGTCACGCGTGCGAGCCTTCCGGGACCGCGTGGCCGCCAGCGTCCGGCGCCTGCTGCTGAGAGCCTGTCATGCTTGATACCGCCGCCACTCCCGTCCCCTCCCCGCCCCGCACGCCGCCGCTGGTGCCGGACGTGGAAGACATCCAGCGCGGCTATGAGCGGCTGGACTGCGAGGAGCGCGCCGTCCGGGGCACGCCGGTACGCCTGTTCACCTTTCCCGGGGGCAACAGGGATGTATCACGCACGGTGGTCTGTCTTCCGGGGCTGGGCGCCAGTGGCCGGTCCTTCGCGCCCATGGAGCCGCTGGCCCAGGCGTGGAACCTGCTGTTGTGGACGCCGCCGCTGAAGACGCCCGCGACGCATACACCGCTGCAGTGGAACCTGTCGGTGCTCAACCACCCGGAGGCGGGGCTGCCGGAGCGCTTCGCGTTGATGGGGTCCTCCTACGGCAGCCTGCTGTCCATCGCGTATGCGTTGGAGCACCCCCAGCGGGTGAAGGCGCTGGTGCTGGTGTCGCCGGTGGCCAGCGTGCGCAAGGTGCGGCGGCTGGCGTTGTCGCTGTCCACGCTGGTGCGGGCGCCCCGGCCGCTGGCGTATGTGTTCGCGCCCACGGTGGCGCGGGTCATGGGAGGCCGGTGGCTGCCGGCGGAGGGGCGGGCGGAAATCGTGCGCGAGGCCCGGCGCATTTCGCCGCTGGAGCTGATGCGGCGGCTGCGCGACATCCTGGCCGCGGACTTCCTGCACCGGCTGCGGGAGCTGCGCGTGCCCACGCTCATCATCGAGGGCGGCCGGGACCTGCTGGTGCCGCCCGCGGCCGCGCGCGACGTGGCGGAGCACGTGCCAGGCGCCCGGCTGGAGTTCCTGGAGGCGGCCAGTCACCTGCCGTACATGAGCCACCCGGAAGCGTTCAATGAACGCGTGTCCGACTTCCTGTCGCGGCACCCTGACTGAGCAGGCGTTATTTCTAGTCGCGGGGGAACACATCCAGATGACCACCGCCGCAGACCAGCTGTCCCGCTCCGCGCTGCTGTTCCTGTCGCGTCAGTCCAACCTGAAGGACGTGGCCACGCGGCTCAAACCCTTTCGACAGCTGGCGTCCCGCTTCATCGCGGGAGAGACGCTGGAGGAAGCCGTGGACGCGGTGAAGGCCCTCACGGCGAAGGGGCTGATGGCCAGCTTCGACCACCTCAACGAAGCGGTGCGCTCACCTCCGGAGACTCGCGACGAGGTGAAGCAGTACCTGCGGCTGCTGGCGCGCATCGACCAGGTGGGCGTGCGGGCCAACGTGTCGCTGAAGCTCACGCAGTGCGGTCTGTTGTTCGACCGGAACCTGGCGCTGCAGAACGCGCGGGCGGTGGTGGCGGACGCGACGGCGCGGGACTCGTTCGTGCGCGTGGACATGGAGGAGAGCGCCGTCACCCAGACGACCCTGGACATCGTGCGGGATCTGCACGCGGAGTTCGGCGAGCGGCACGTGGGCGCGGTGCTCCAGAGCTACCTCAAGCGCACGGAGGAGGACACGAAGGCCCTGTGCGCCGAGCGCGTCCGCATCCGGCTGTGCAAGGGGGCCTACCTGGAGGGTCCCGACGTGGCCTTCCCGGACAAGAAGGACGTGGACGCGAACTTCGTGCGCTGCATGCGCATCCTCCTGGACAGCGGCGTGTATCACGGCATCGCCACGCATGATGAGCGGATGATTGACGCCACGCTGGAGTACGCCGCGCGTCAGCATCTGCCCAAGGGCGCCTTCGAATTCCAGATGCTGTATGGCATCCGGCGCGACCTCCAGGAGCAGCTGGCGAGGGACGGCCATCCGGTGCGTGTCTACGTCCCGTATGGGAAGCACTGGTATCCCTATTTCATGCGCCGGCTGGCGGAGCGTCCGGCCAACCTGTGGTTCGTGATGCGCAACCTGATGAAGGGGTAGGCCATGAGGAATCCATACGCCGCGGCCTATGTCGCCGGGGCCGTGGGCACCGGTGCCCTGGGCATGCTGGTCGCCGTGCGCAATGCCTCGCTGGGCCATCCGCCGCCCTACTCCGCGCGCAACATCGCGCGGCACGTGCTGAGCCGGCTGTTCGGCCGGAAGCTGTCCCGGCGGGAGGCCGCGAACTGGGCGTTCGCGCTGCGCGCGGGCTATGGCCCGCTGCTGGGGATGGGCTGGGGCCTGGTGCGGATGCGCACGTCGAAGTGGGCCCTGCCGCACAGCGGTGTGCTGCTGGGCCTGGGGGTGCTCGCGTTCGAGCGCATGGCCTTTCCCCTCTTCAAGGCGACGGCCGCGGAGAGCACCTGGACGCGCGAGGAGCACGCCTGGCTGTTCGCGCAGACGGCCCTGTTCGGCGTGGTCACCGAGGCGACGATGCGCTGGCTCACGAAGTAGGCCGTTTCGCGGAAGTGGGACGGCCGTTCCCAATTCCGGTCGGCATCCGGGGCCGGGTGAGCCGCCCGGCAGGGGAAGGCCGTGCGTGGCATCCTCGTTGCTACACGCGCGTCCTCGTCCCCCACCCCTGACACAGGTCCATGCTCTTGCTCGAAGTCCGGCGCACGTTGCGCTCGATGGCCCGGGAGAAGCTCTTCACCGCGGTCGTCGTGTTGACGCTGGCGCTCACCATCGGTGCGACCACCGCGGTCTTCAGTGTCGTGTACCCGGTGCTCTGGCAACCCCTGCCGTATCCGGAGGCAGCGCAGCTGGTCCGCCTCTTCCAGGCGACGACGCCGGGCGCGGGGGCCGGGCCGCACAAGGACCGCACCCGCGTGAGCCTGCCCGTGTGGAACACGTGGCGCGAGGGGGCCCGGAGCTTCTCCGGCATCGAGGGCGTGCGGGTGGCGAAGCAGCTCCTGGGCGGAGCGGGGCTGGAGGCGCGGCTGACCGTGGGACGCGCCTCCGCGGGGCTGATGCCCCTGCTGGGCGTCCGGCCCGCCCTGGGGCGGCTCTGGGGGGCGGAAGGAGAGGTTCCCGGCCGCGACCGCGAGCTGGTGCTGACCCATGCGCTGTGGCAGCGGCTGTATGGGGCGGACCCCGCCGTCCTGGGCCGGAGCGTCCTGCTGGACGGCCTGTCTCACGTCATCGTGGGCGTGCTGCCGGAGGACTTCCGCTTCGAGCCGGAGGTGGAGGCGTGGAAGCCCCTGGCGCTGGATGCGCTCCACGACGGAGGCAATGCGCTGCGCGTCGTGGGCCGGATGCGTCCGGGCGTCTCCCTGGAGCAGGCCCGGGGGGAATTGCTTCCGCTCACGCTCGCCGCGGAGGCCGTCCCGGGCGAGCCTCGGGTGGGGGTGCACGTGGAGCCCCTCCACGCGTACTTCGTCGAGCAATCCCTGTCCCAGCTGCGGATCGCGGCCGGGGCGGCGGTGCTGCTGTTGCTGTTGGGGTGCTCGAACCTCGCGAACCTGCTGCTCGCGCGGGGCAGCGCGCGGATGCACGAGCTGTCGGTGCGCCTGGCGCTGGGAGCGACCCGGTGGCAGCTGGTCCGGCAGGTGTTCGTGGAGAGCGCGGTCCGGGCCGCGTTCGGGGGCGTGGGCGGGTTGCTGCTCGCGCTCTGGGGGAGGGGACTGCTCACCCTCTTCATTCCAGGCTGGTTCGTGTCCGGCGGCCCGGGGCTGGAGCCCTCCTTGCTCGGCATCGCGGCGGCCGTGTCGCTGGCGACAGCGGTGCTGGTGGGGGTGCTGCCCGCGCTCCACGCCTCGCGCGGAGAGGCCCGGGCCGTGCTCGCGCCGATGATGCGCGGTGGGCGCGGCGCGACGTCCCTGGGCTGGGCGCGCTCGGCGCTGGTCGTCGCGCAGCTGTCCCTGGCGCTGGTGCCGCTGGTGGGCGCGGGGCTCATGCTGCGCACGCTGTGGAAGCTCCAGGCCGTGCCGCTGGGCTTCGAGCCCGAGCGCGTCACGGTCGCGGAGGTGTTCTTCCCGCTGGAGCAGTTCCCCGACGAGGCCCGGGCCTCGGCCCTGGCCCAGGCGCTCACCGCGCGGCTGGAGACGCTCCCCGGCGTGGACGCGGCCGGGCTCACCGCGGCGCTCCCCTTCTCCGGTGAAGTCTGGCGCGAGACGGCGGGCTTCCACGTCGCGGGGGCGCCCCCACCATCCGGGATGCCGCCCCGGGCCGGCTACGTGCCGGCCAGCGCGGGCGCGTTCCAGGCCATGGGCATCGCGTTGAAGCAGGGCCGCCTCATGGACGCGGGCGACACAGCGGACCATCCCCCCGTGGTGGTCGTCAGCGAGGCCTTCGCGCGCCGGTACCTCCCGGGCCGGAACCCGGTGGGTGTCCGGCTCCAGCTGGACAGGGACGCGGCGCCCCGGGAAGTCATTGGCGTCGTTGGGGACGTGCCCATGGAGCGCGTCTCGGTGGCGCCGGCCGGGGACCTCTACGTCCCGCTGGGCCAGGACATGCGCAAGAGCCTGAACCTGGCGGTGAAGTCCTCGCTGCCGGCGCCCCGGTTGCTGGCGCTGCTACAGGAGGAGGTCCGCGCGGCGGAGCCGAACCTGCGGCTGCTCAACGTCCGCCCGTTGGAGCGCGTGGTGGAGGCCGGCTCCGCCCGGGTGCGTGTGCTGGGCGGGCTGCTGGCGGCGTTCGCGCTGCTGGGCGCGGTCCTGGCCTCGGTGGGGCTGTATGGATTGCTGGCCTTCTGGGTGACGCAGCGGACCCGGGAGCTGGGCATCCGGAGCGCTCTGGGTGCGGCGCCTCGGGGACTGCTCCGGCTGGTCGTGACCCAGGGACTGCGGCTCACAAGCCTGGGCCTCGCCGTGGGGCTGCTGGGCGCGGGGCTGCTGGCCCGCGCGCTCTCCGCGATGCTGTATGGCATCACGCCCCACGACCCGCTCATCTTCGTGGGAGCGCCCACGCTGCTCTTCCTCACCGCGCTGGCGGCCAGCTGGATTCCCGCGCTCTCCGCCACCCGCATCTCTCCGGCCGAGGCCCTCAAGCAGGACGCCTGAGGGCCCCTGCCCCACCTCAGGACTTGTTGCCCTTGTGGGGGAGGAGGGTCTCCGCCACCTCCTTCATGGACTGCTTGAGGAAGCCGCCCGCGTCCGCGTCGCCCTTCACGACGGCGGAGGCGAACATCTTCGCCTGCTCCACGGTGATGTGCGGCGGCAGGGGCGGCACGTCCGGGTCCGTATAGGCCTCGAAGACGACGGGCCGGTCCGCGGCCAGCGCCTCATCCCACGCGGCGGCGAGCCGGTCCGGCCGGTCCACGCGGAGGCCCTTGAGGCCCAGGGACTCGGCGTACTTCGCGTAGGGGAAGTCCGGCAGGTCCTGGGACGCGGCGTACTTCGGGTCGCCCGCCATCACCCGCTGCTCCCACGTCACCTGGTTCAGGTCGCGGTTGTTGAGCACCAGGACGATGAGTCGCGGGTCCTTCCACTCCTTCCAGTACTTCGCCACGGTGATGAGCTCCGCGTTGCCATTCATCTGCATGGCGCCGTCGCCCACCACCGCGAGCACCGGGCGGTGCGGGAAGGCGAACTTCGCCCCCAGCGCGTACGGCATGCCGCAGCCCATGGTGGCCAGGTTGCCGGACAGGGACGCCATCATCCCCTGGCGCACCTTCAGGTCGCGCGCGAACCAGTTGGTGGAGCTGCCCGAGTCCGCCGCGAGGATGACGTCCGCGGGCAGCTTCGGGGACAGATCCCAGAACACGCGCTGCGGGTTGAGGGGGTTCGCGTCGGTCATGGCGCGCGCCTCCAGCACCTTCCACCAGCGCGCCACGCCCTTCTCCACGCCCTCGCGCCAGCTCCGGTCCTCCTTGCGCTTCAGCTGGGGGATGAGCGCGCGCAGCGTCTCCTTCGCGTCGCCCACCAGCCCCACCTCCATGGGGTAGCGGATGGAGAGCATCCGGCCGTCCAGGTCGATTTGAACGCCGCGCGCCTGGCCCTCCGGTGGCAGGAACTCCGAGTAGGGGAAGCTGGTGCCCACCATCAGCAACGTGTCGCAGTCCTGCATCAGGTCCCAGCTGGGCTTCGTGCCCAACAGGCCGATGGGGCCCGTCACGAAGGGCAGCGCGTCCGGCAGCACCGCCTTGCCCAGCAGCGCCTTGGACACGCCCGCGCCCAGCCGGTCCGCGACCTCCATCACCTCGTCCGCCGCGCCCAGGGCGCCCGCGCCCACCAGCATCGCCACCTTCTTGCCGGCGTTGAGGACGTCCGCGGCGCGGCGCAGGTCCGCGTCCTGGGGAATCACTCGCGGGGACGCGTAGCCCACGCTGGAGTGCACGGTGCCGTGCTTGCGCGGGGGCGGCGCGTAGGGCTGCTCCTGCAAGTCGTTGGGCAACACCAGACACGTCACGGTGCGCTCGCACCGGGCGATTCTCACGGCCCGGTCCAGCGCGTGGCGGACGGCGGAGGGCACGGTCACCATGGTGATGTACTCGCTGGCCACGTCCTTGAAGAGCGTGGTGAGGTCCACCTCCTGCTGGTAGTGGCCACCCAGGGCCGTGCGGGCCTGCTGGCCGACGATGGCCACCACGGGCTGGTGGTCCAGCTTCGCGTCGTAGAGGCCGTTGAGCAGGTGGACGGCGCCCGGGCCGGAGGTGGCCATGCACACGCCCACCTCGCCGGTGAACTTCGCGTGCGCGCAGGCGGCGAAGGCGGCCATCTCCTCGTGGCGGACCTGCACGAACTTCATCTCGGAGTTGCGTCCCAGCGCGCCCATCACCCCGTTGATGCCGTCGCCCGGGTATCCGTAGATGCGGCGCACACCCCACTGGATGAGGCGGTAGACGAGGTAGTCGCTGACGGTGGCGCTCATGCGCGAGGCTCCTGGACAGGGGTGGGTGGAGGTCCCTCGCGCATCAAGCTAGTGACCGCGATGCCCCCTGGAGTCCGGGGGCATCCGGGTGCCCGTTCCACCCGCCCGTGAGCGGGCCTGCGTGCGGGCGGCTACCGCCGCTCGTGGCCTTCCGGCTCGTGCCGGTGCCGCCGGCCCTTGTCGTGGGCGAGCTCCGGGCGCTTCTCCGCCAGCCAGGCGATGGCGTGGGCGGAGCTGGGGATGGTGAGCATCAGGAACGCGGCGACGAGCAGCCCTCGCAGGATGAGCCAGCCGTCCGCCGTCGCCAGCGTGGCGCCGATGATGACCAGCGCCCCACCAAAGGGCACCGCGCCCGCCGCGTGCACACGCGTGAGCACCGACGGCAGCCGGTACATGCCGATGATGGCGGCGGTGATGAAGCACAGGCCCAGCGCCACCAGGCCGTCGGCCACCCACTGCACCCCGGCGGACATCATCGGCTGTCCTCCTCGTCGTGGAAGGTGCGGCCGTGGTGCAGGAAGCGGGCGCCGGCCACGGTCTGCACGTAGGAGAGCAGGGCCAGCACCAGGGCCGCGTCCAGGTAGCCGGCCTCGCCGCGTGTCGCGCCGTACAGCGCCAGCACCGCGCAGATGGCCAGTCCCAGGGTGTCCACGGACATGAGCATGTCCGCCGAGGAGCGCTGGCGCGAGGCCAGCAGCACCAGGGCGCCCAGGAGGCCCACCATCCACACGATGGCCAGGGTGAAGAAGGTCTCGTGCATCGCTGGCCGCCTCCCTACGGAAACACCGCGCGCTGGTAGCGCTGGTAGAAGTTGTCCTGCTGCCGGATCAACCTGTCTGGATCCGACGCGTCCAGCGCGTGCATGCGCATCACGCGCTTCTTCCAGTCCAGCTCCAGCAGCACCGTGCCCGGGGCCAGGGACATGGCCCACGAGGACACCTGCACGCCGCGCGCGGTGCGCTCGCCCATGGGGACCTCCACGACGCCCGCGTGATTCGCACGGTCGGCGGGGCCGAAGATGACCGTGAGCACATGCAAACAACTCCGCGTCACCAGCACGACCAGGGCCCAGCCGAAGCGGGGCAGGTGCAGCGTGCGGCGCCAGTGCTCGCGAGCACTCAGGACCGGCGGCAGGGCGGCCAGGGGGAACAGGCGCATCACCCCCAGGGACAGCACCGCGCCCAGCGCGAGGTCCACCGGATGGAAGCTGCCCACCATCAGCGCGTACAGCAGCGTCAGGGACAGCATGTGCACCAGGGTGAGCGGGCTCATGGCAGCGTCCCCAGGCCCTGGATGGCGTCGCGTCCGGCGCGCAGGAGCGGCTCCGGCCAGAGGCCCGCGGCGATGAGCGCGAGGGACAGCGCGTACACCACGGCTCCCGTGCCCCGGTGCAGGGCCGCGCCCTCCCTCAACCACCGCTCGCGCTGGTAGGCGCGGAAGAGGGCCAGGAGCGACAGGGCGCTCGCCAGCACCACCAGCCCCGCGAGCCAGGCATGCCCCTGCTCCAGCGCCGCTCGCAGCAGCCAGGCCTTGGACCAGAAGCCCGCGGTGGGCGGCACTCCCGCCGTGCTGAAGGCCGCCACCGAGTAGGCCCTGCGCGCCCGCTCGCCGCCCCGGTCCTGCGCCAGGAACAGCGCCGTCTTGTCCACGGAGCCCGCCAGCGCCAGCGCCACCGCCGCGCACAGGCCTTCCCGGCCCGCCAGGCTCAGCGCGGCGATGATGAGCCCCGCCTGCGAGATGGACGCGTACGCGAGCACCTCGCGCGTGTCCCGCCGGGAGAGCGCCAGCACGGAGCCGTAGAGGATGCTCGCCGCGCCCAATATCTCCAGCAGCGGCCGGGCCTGCGCCAGCACCTGCGGCATCACGTCCACGCCGAAGCGCAAGAGCCCATAGCTGCCGATGTTCGCCAGCGCTCCCGCGAGCAGCGCCGCCACCGTGGGGCCCGCGTCCCGGTACACCGCGGGCGCCCAGAAGTGGAACGGGAAGAAGCCCAGCTTCACGCCGAACGCGCACAGCAGCAGCGTGCCCGGCACCAGCAACGCGAACGGTTCCCGCGCCTGTCCCCACGCGATGATGGACAGCATGTCCAGCGTGCCGGTGGTCAGGTACAGCATCACCACCGCCGTGAGGAACAGCGTGGACCCCATCAGGTTCACCACCACGAAGGTGAACGCCGCGTGCAGGTTCCGGGGCCTCTCTCCATACGACGCCAGCCCGAACGCGGCCGTCATCGCCAGCTCGAAGAAGACGTAGAAGTTGAACGCGTCCGACGTGAAGAACACCCCCGTGAGCCCCGCGCCCATGAAGACCACCAGGGCGGGGAAGCTGCGCGACGTGATGCCTCCGGCCACGTGCTCGTACACGAGCGTGCCCAGCAGCACCGACGTGGACACCAGCGCGAACACGATGGACAGCTGATCCGCTCGCAGGCGGATGCCCACGCCCACCGGCCAGTCCCCCGTGACGAACTGGGGCGCCTGCGCGCTCCAGGCCTGGGGCAACAGCCACACCGTGCACACGAGCGTGCCCGCGAGCCCCGCGATGGCCAGCCACGCCACCCACGCGCGGCGTCCATCCAGGAACGCCAGCACCGTGCCCAGCACCCACGGCAGGAGCAGAGGACCCCAGAGCGGCATCAGGAGTCCTCCTCCTTCTCCACTGCGTGCACGCGCCGGAGCTCCGCTTCCACCAACCGGTCCGTGCGCAACGAGCCGTGCGCCCGCTGCGTGCGGTGCACCAGCGTGAGCAGCAGCGCGGACACCGCGAAGCCGATGACGATGGCCGTGAGCGCCAGCGACTGGAGCACCGGGTCCGTCACCGGCCAGCCAGCCTGCACGCTCAGCGCCTCGCCCCGCTCCGGGAAGGAGCCCGCGAGGATGAGCAGGACACTGGAGTTGGTGATGAGCACCGTGCCGCACGCCACGCGCACCAGCTCGCGCTCCAGCACCATGCGCACGCCGCACGCGAACAGCAGGCCCACCACCAGGGACGCGATGAGGATCATGGTCCGGACTCCTCCTCCGCTCCGGTGCGCAGGGCGAAGCGGTCGATGACGGTGACCACCAGCCCGAAGACGATGAGCATCAGTCCTCCCTCGAAGATGAGCGCGGTGTGCAGGTGGAGCGCTCCCATGCCCAGCTCCGGCTGGTCCGGGCGGGGGAAGAGGCTCATGGGGGTGTAGCCCGCGAGCACGGGCAGGAACGCGGTGCCCACCACGAGCAAGAGCCCCACGCCCGCCAGCGGGGCCGCGTACCGCACCGCCACGTAGCGCCGGGCCTGGTCGCGGCCCACCACCACGTACTGGAGCAGCACCGCGAGGCCGGCGAGCGCCCCGGCCGGGAAGCCGCCGCCCACCGACGCGCCGCCCTTCAGCCAGAACGAGAGCGCGATGATCAACGACGGCCACAGCAGGAGGCGCGACAGGGGCGGGACGAAGGAGATCATGGCTTCAGCGCTTCCCCTTCAGGGTCAGGAGGCTGGTGACGCCGAGCAGCGCCGCCACCACGACGGTCATCTCCCCCACCGTGTCCAGGCCCCGGAAGTCCGTGAGCACCGCGGCCACGACGTTGGGCGAGTGCGCCGCTTCCGCCAGCTGCACCGTGCGCGCGCCCACGCGGTCGGCATGCAGATGGGACAAGGCGCTCCAGCTCAGGAGGAAGGCGCTCGCGCCCGCGACACTGGCCGCCAGGCGGTCGCGTCCGCGTGGGTTCTGGGACTCGTGCTGGGCGCGCGCGAGGCGGCCGCGGGGCAGCAGGGCCAGCAGGCCCGCGAAGAGCAACGTGAAGGTGGTCTCCACCAGCACGGAGGTGAGGGCCACGTCGGGCGCGGCGGCGAAGGCGAACACCATGGCCAGGCTGAAGCCCACGCAGGAGATGAGCAGCACCAGCCGCAAATGGCCCTTCGCGCGCAGCGTGGCCAGCGCGGCGGCGGACGCGAAGGCCAGCGCCATCACCAGCGTGATATCCGCCCAGCCCACGGTGCCCACCTTGAAGCGGTCGCGCAGCGGCGTCACGCCCAGCACCGCCAGGCCCAGGAGACCCGTGGGCACCAGCACGGACGCCACGCGGTCGCGCAGGTCGCGCACCTCCTTCTCGTGCAGCCACGTGGACAGCCGGTCCAGTTGGTGCAGCAGCAGGCGGTAGCCTCGCTCGGCGCCCACGTGGGACGCGCCTTCCAGCACGCGGGAGAGCGCGGGCGTCCACGCGCGGCGGGTGGCGAACAGCGCCGCGCCCAGGACCCAGGCCCCCACGGCGAGCAGGTTCTCCGCGCGCGCGTCCAGGTGATACGCGAGCTCCAGCGTGGAGGGCTCGCCGCGCATCGCCTCCGCGGCGGCGCGGGAGGGCGCGACCAGGAGCCCCGGCAGCACGCCGCCCAGGAGGATGGCCGCGGCGAGCACGACCACGGGGGCCACGAGCAGGCGCGGTGCCGCGGGCACGTCCTGGCGCGGGCCGCCGAAGAGGCCCCACCACAGGCGCAGCGTGTACGCGAGCGTCATGCCCGCGCCCACGAGCCCGGCCGCCATGAACGCGGGGCCCTCTTTCGCGAGCGCGTGGAAGAAGACCTCGTCCTTGAAGAAGCCCACGGTGAGGGGCAGCGCGGCGAGCCCCGCCGCCGCGACGGCGCTGGCGCCCGCGAGCACGGGGAGCGAGTGGCGCAGGCCTCCGACCTCGGACAGCTTCTTCTTCCCGGTGACCTGGGTGACGGCGCCCGCGGTGAGGAACAGGGCGGCCTTGCACGGCGCGTGGGCCGCCACGTAGAGCGGCGCGCCTTCGGAGCCCAGCGCCACCAGCACCAGCGCGTAGCCGTACTGCGCGATGGTGGAGTACGCGAGCACGCGCTTGAACGGATCCGCCACCAGGGCCATCAGGCTGCCCATGCCCATGGACAGGAAGCCGATGGCGAGCAGGCCGTGGCGCACGTCCGTGGCGGGGGCGAACAAGGGATAGAGGCGCTGGAGGAGGAAGACGCCCGCGGCGACCATCGCGGCCGAGTGCAGGTACGAGGACACGGGCGTGGGCGCGGCCATGGCGCGAGGCAGCCAGAAGTGGAACGGCACCTGCGCGCTCTTGCCCAGCGCGCCCACGGCCAGGCACACCAGGGCGCCGGTGGACGCGGGGGACTGCGCGGCGCGCTCGAAGACGAGCGGCAGGGAGAAGGTGCCGTACTGGAGGCCCAGCGTCATGGCGCCCGCGAAGAAGACGACGGAGGTGGCGCCGGTGAGGACCAGGGACAGGAGCGCGGCGGCGCGCGACTCGGGGTCCTCGCGGTCGAAGCCGATGAGCAGGTAGGAGATGATGGTGGTGAGGTCCAGCGCCACGAAGAGCAGCAGCAGGTCATCCACGGTGACGAGCAGCACCATGGCGGCCATGAACGCGAGGAGCAGCCCCTGGAAGCGCACCTCGTCGCGCGCGGGACGGCCTTCTTCATGGAGGTGGTGCGGCATGTACGCGCGCGAGTACAGGACCACGAGCGCGCCGATGCCGAGCGCCATCGCGGCATAGAGGCCGGACAGGCCGTCGCGCGTGAACTCCAGCGACAGGCCCCAGGAGGGGGCCCAGGGGAGCACGAGGCGCGTGGGCGCCTGCGTCGTCCATTCATGGACCAGCGCCCCCATCGCGGCGAGCGCGCCCAGGGCGCCCATCCAGGCCGCGGCGCCCGGACGCCACCGGCCCGCGACATAGGCGAGCGGCGCGCACGCCAGGGCCAGGAGGATGGGCAGGAGGAGGGGCATGGGCGACGAGGCCCACGTTAGGAGTGGCCCGCCGGTGCAGGCACACAACCGTCAGCCCTTCGCGCGGAGCGTCACCCCCAGGTCACTCGTGGAGCCGGAGCCGTGCGCTGGTGGACACAGCTCAGGACAGCAAGCCTTCCAGCACGGTGAACAACCGCTCGCAGTGCGCTGAACGGGCGCGGACGAGCACGGGGTCCACCTTTCCCAACAAATCCGAGCAGTGCTCGATCTTGTGGTACCGGCCCTTCTGCGTCCCCTGGGTTGCCTTGTCCAGGGCGCCTTCGAGGATGGGCTTGGGAATGGCCTCGACGTTGTTCGTCTTGGGAAGGCTCCCGAGCGCGAAGCCCTTTCCGTAGTAACCCTGGAGCGCTTCGGGGTCCGCCATGAGCCATGCCTCGGCGGTCTGGACCATCAGCTGGCAGGAGTCGTCCGAAGCCTTCTCGGGACGCTGCCATGGGTCGCGCGTCGCGAGATGGGCCCAGGGCGGCTTGCTCACCGGGCCTTCTGAATCGACGAGCAGGATGTTGAAGGCGGAAGGGTGATCCTTGAGTGCGTGCCTGAATCCATCAAAAGCGGCATCGCGCGGACCGCACAGGATGAGCTGCCAGCGGACATTTCTTCTCCTCGCGCGCTGGACGATTTCCTCGAAGAACTGACCGAATCCAGCCCTCAGTCGCGCCTTGCCGTAGTTGGTATTTCCGCCTCCTTCAATGTAGAGCCGGATCTCCTTCACCATCGGGTTCCCCCCAACTCGCCCATCCGCCAGACCTCCCCCAGGCTGTACCGCGACAACCACTCCGAAAGCTTTTCCTTCTCCAGGCGCCGCAGCACCGTTCCGCCCTGCTCCTGCTCGCAGACGACGACGGATTCTGGAACCTCGGAGAGCGCGGAGACCAGCGTGTCCGAGTGGGTCGTCACGATGAGCTGCGTGCGCGTGCTCGCTTCGATGAGCAGGCGCCCGATCACCGGCAAGATGTCGGGATGCAATCCGAGTTCCGGCTCCTCGATGCAGACCAGGGGCGGAGGCGTCGGGTGGCACAGCAGAGTGAGCAGGCAG
Organism: Corallococcus sp. AB045; assembly: GCF_003668895.1. NCBI lineage: Bacteria > Pseudomonadati > Myxococcota > Myxococcia > Myxococcales > Myxococcaceae > Corallococcus > Corallococcus sp. AB045. The sequence goes on along the minus strand of NZ_RAWN01000089.1, from coordinate 10,664 downwards.
AGATAGCGCAGCGTCCCGTCGGACAGACGCGTCGCTGGGATGGGGGCGCTCAGGCCTTCCTCATGGAAGAACACCTGCACTGTTCCACCAGAGATCCTGACCGAGAGACCCTCCACGCGCGCATAGAGAAGACGAAGGTTCTCCAGCAGGGCCTTCTTCACACCTGGCCGGAACTCGAGGTCGTTGAGTACGAGCCCCAGGTTGCTTGCGTCCTCCAGCAGGAAGTCTCCAGGGAGGTCCGTTCGCTGAGGCAGCCGTGGGGGCGTGTATCTGCCCAGGTTCCACTCCCGGTGCAGGGAGATCCGGCCAAACTGAGCGCCCACATAGGTCAATTCGGGATACGCATCCTCATCCCGCCGCTGAGACAAGATGGATTGGTCTGGGCTCACCTGCTGGACGGCTCTCCACATGCGTCCATCCGCCGATCCGGGCGGGCTCGCCATCGACATACGGGCATTCAGCACGGGAGAGCCCGAATGATATCGGTAGAAATCCGTGGAGGACCGATTCGACTCTTTTGGCCTCTCGTTCTGGATGGCCTCGTTAACAAGGTCCAGCCGCTGGCCTTCTACCGTGAAGGCCAGTTGGTAGCGCAGCGGCATGACCCCTTTCGGGTACTCCAGAACGACGTCCAACTCCGCGACCGGCGCTGACGAACCCGGTCCGCCCTTCCACAACCACTCCGACACGCCCCCGCCCTCACGGATGGGCGCCAGGAGATTGCCAGGAGTCGCCCGGAGAAGTCCCAGCGCCTCGATGAGGTTGGACTTTCCGGACGCATTCGGACCAATCAGGACGTTGAGCGCCTGAAGGGGGAAGGCTTCGGAGTCAGGTCCGAACGAAAGGAGGTTCCGGAGGCGGATGCTGCGCAGCATCCCGCCACTCTACCCGGGACCGGACGGCGCCGGACTCAATCCGACTACAGCGTGTCCAGCAGCTCCCGGCACTCGCGCCGCCAGTGGAGCGCGGTGGCGGGCACGGGGCTCACGCGCACGGAGCCGTCCGTGGGCTCTCGCGACAACAGGCGCACCTCTTCCGGACGCACGTGCTCCAGCAGGTCCGGCGAGTGCGTGGCCAGCACCACCTGCACCGGCTGGCCTCCCGTGGATTCGCCTCGCGTCATGGCGCGCAGCAGCTCCAGCACCTCGCGCACCAGACCCGGGTGCAGGGCGCGCTCCGGCTCGTCCAGCGTGAGCAGCTCCGGCAACGGGCGCTGATAGGGCAGCACCAGGAACGCGAGCAGCCACAGCACCCCGTCCGACACGTAGTCGGGGCCGAACCACACGTCCGGACTCCAGCGGTCTCGGAAGCGCAGCCGGAAGGAGCGGTCCTCCAGGTCGCGCGCCACGTCCACCTCCGACAGCGACGGCACCCGCATGGCCAGCTCCTTGGAGATGACGTCCCGCGTGGACATGGGCAGCGCCGCGAAGACGCTCGCGAGGTTGCCGCCCTTGCGCTCCAGCCATGTCGCCTTCGCGGACGAGCCCCCACCGCGCAGCGCCTCCATGCTCAGCGACAACTGCTGCGTGGAGTGCCCCTGGCCAGGCAGCGTGTCCATCACGCTGAACGGGTACTCCACGCGCGTGCGGTCGCCGTGCGCGTACGTCCATTCGATGGAGAGCGGGCGGGACTCATCCCGCCGCCAGAAGTCCGACGGCTCGTACGCGAGCTGGTGCTGGAGCCCCTCCAGCATGGCGGTCTTCCCCGACGCCGAGGGCCCCACCAGGACGGTCAATGGCTCCAGGGCGAGCTGTACGTGAAGCAGGCACCGGTAGTGCTCGAAGCGGACGGAGGCAATCACAGCCGGAAATCTAACGGCCTCCCCCCAGGGGCCGTCCATGGCTCCAGTCGGACCCATGTCCCTGTGTGGGGCCTTCAGGCCCTCCAGGAGACCAGGCCCGCCGCCATCAACACCCCGCCCACCACCAGGGCCGCGGGCAGGCGCGGCCGGGCAGGGGCTGACTCCGGCGCGTCCTCGCCCCGCCGCAGCGCCTTCTGGAGCACCTGCGCCAGGTGCCGCGGCTTGCGCCCCGTGGCCTGGCGTATCTGCTCCCGGCAGCTGAACCCGTCCGCGATGAGCAGCGTGTCCCTGGACGCCCCCCGCACCTTGGGGAGGATGACCCTCTCGCCGCAGGCCTGCGACACGTCGTACCTGCCGCGCTCGTAGCCGAACGAGCCCGCCATGCCGCAGCAGCCCGAGTCCGGCTTCTCCCAGTCCAACCCCGTGCGGTCCAACCACCTCTGCTCGTCGTGGAACTTCATCACCGCCTGGTGATGGCAGTGCCCCTGCACCAGCGCCTTTCCCTCCAGCCTCGGGACCTCGAAGTCCGGCGCCCGCTTCTGCAACAGCTCGCTCAACACATATGTCTGCGCCGCCAGCCGCTTCGCGTCCTCGTCGTGCGGGAAGAGGTTGAGCAGCTCGTCGCGGAAGACCGCCGCGCAGCTGGGCTCCAGCATCACGAAGGGGATGCCCGCCCTGATTTCCTCGCGGAAGCGCGCCAGCGTGTGCCGCAACAGCGCCTTCGCCGTGTCCAGCATCCCGTAGTCGTAGAGCGGCCGGCCGCAGCAGACGAAGCCCTGGGGCACGTGCACCTCGAAGCCCGCCGCCTCCAGCACCTCCAACGCCGCGGAGGCCGTGTCCGCCTGGAAGAAGTTGTTGAAGGTGTCCGGGAAGAGCACCACCGGGCCTCGCGGTCCCTGCTGCACGCGCCGGCCTCGCACACGCCGCTGGAAGGGCGTCGCGTCGAAGCGGGGAATGTCCCGCGCGGGATGCACACCCGCGACCGCCTTCGCCAGCGCGCGCAGCCCCGGCGCGTGCGTGACGAGGTTCGCCAGCCACGGCATGCGCCCACCCACGCGCGCCCAGAACATCACCAGGCCAAAGGCATACGCCTGCCGGGGACGCAGCCGGCCCCGGTAGTGGTGGCTGAGGAACTCCGCCTTGTACGTGGCCATGTCCACGTTCACCGGGCAGTCGGACTTGCAGCCCTTGCACGCCAGGCACAAATCCAACGCCTCCTTCACGTGCGGGCTCCTCCAGCCCTGCTCCACCACGTCGCCGCGCAGCATCTCGAAGAGCAGGTGCGCGCGGCCACGCGTGGAGTGCATCTCCTCGCGCGTGACCATGTAGCTGGGACACATGGTGCCGCCGTCCGTGCGCCGGCACTTGCCCACGCCCACGCAGCGCGTGGTGGCGCGCGAGAAGCTGCCCTGGTCCTCCGGGAACTGGAAGTGCGTGCGCGGCTCGGCGGGGGCGTAGCGCGGGCCCAGGCGCAGGTTCTCATCCAGCCGGTACGGGTCCACCACCTTGTGCGGGTTCATCCCGCCCTCCGGGTCCCACAGCCGCTTGAACTCTCCGAAGGCGCGCACCAGGTCCTCGCCGAACATCCTCGGCAGCAGCTCCGCGCGGGACTGGCCGTCGCCGTGCTCGCCGGACAGCGAGCCTCCGTGACGCACCACCAGGTCCGCCGCCTCCTCCACGAAGCGGCGGTAGTGGGCGATGCCTTCGCGCGTGCGCAGCTCGAAGCTGATGCGGCAGTGCAGGCAGCCCTGGCCGAAGTGGCCGTAGAGCGAGGCCTCATAGCCGAAGCGGTCCAGCAGCCCTCGGAAGGCTCGCAGGTACAGGCCCATGCGCTCCGGAGGCACCGCCGAGTCCTCCCATCCCGGCCATCCGTCCCGCTCTCCCGGGATGAACGCCGTGGCGCCCAGGCCGGACTCGCGCACCTCCCAGATGAGTTCCTCCTGCGACTTGTCGTCGTAGAGGCGCATGGACGGCGCGTGTCCCCTCGCCACCAGCCGGTCCATCAGCGCGTGTGCCCTCTCGTCCGACTCCGCCTTGGAGTCCCCGCCGAACTCCACCACCAGCCAGCCCTCGCCTTCCGGCAGCAGCGGCAGGTCCTCGACGTGCAGGTGCTTGCGCTTCATCCCGTCGATGAGCTTCGCGTCCATTCCCTCCAGGCCGATGGGCCCCGAGTCCACCACCTCCGGGACGTCGTCCCCGGCGCGGAACACGTCCGGGTAGCCCAGCACCAGCAGGGAGCGGGCCTTCGGCTCCGGCACCAGGTTCAGCGTGGCCTCCAGCACCGTGACGCAGGTGCCCTCGGTGCCCACCAGGGCGCGTGCGACGTGGAAGCCGTTCTCCGGGAGCAGCGCGTCCAGGTTGAAGCCGGACACGCGGCGGGGGATGGGCGGGTATCTGGCGCGGATGCGGTCGGCGTAGCGGTCGCGCAGCGCCTTCATGCCCCGGTAGAGCTCGCCCACGCGGCCGGGCTCGCGCATCAGGCGCGCCAGCTCCGCGTCGGACGTGCGGCCCACGCGCAGGCGCACGCCGTCGTAGGTGAGGACGTCCAGGGACTCGGTGTTGTCCTCCACGCGGCCGGCCATCTGCGCGTGCGCGCCGCAGGAGTTGTTGCCGAGCATCCCGCCCAGCGTGCAGCGGTTGTGGGTGGCGGGGTCCGGGCCGAAGGTGAGGCCGTACCGCTTCACGGCTTCCGTGCGGAGCACATCCAGCACCGTGCCGGGCTGCACGCGGGCGAGCCGCCGCTCGGGGTCGATGTGCAGCACGCGGTCCAGGTACCGGGAGAAGTCCATCACCACGGCCACGTTGCACGTCTGGCCCGCGAGCGCGGTGCCGCCGCCCCGGGACGTCAGCGGCGCGCCGTACTTGCGGCACAGGCGTACCGTCTCCACCACGTCCTCCACGGTGCGGGGACACACCACGCCCAGCGGCACCTGCCGGTAGTTGGATGCGTCCGTGGCGTACAGCGCGCGTCCGCCCGCGTCGAACTGCACGTCGCCTCGCAGCCGGCGGCGCAGCTCGCGCCCCAGGCCCGCCACATCCACGTCCCTGCGCACGCGCGCGGTGGCGGCACGGGGGCGGCGCACGTGGCGCAGGGTGTCCAGGAAGGTCGTTGTCATGTGGAGGTCCCCACGGCGAAGCGGGCGGCGTCCGCCCGTTTGAGCTCCAGCCCGAGTCCGGGCCGGGACAGGTCCGGCGCCATCGCGCCATCCACGGGCGGCGCGACGCCGTCGAAGAGCATCCGTTCCAGCCGCGCGTGGTCGTGGAAGTACTCCACGTGCACCAACCGCCGCGCGGCGCAGGCCACGTGCAGGTGCAGGGCCGGAGCGCAGTGCGCGGAAAGGGGAACGTGGAAGGCCTCCGCCAGCGCGTCCGCCTGGAGGAAGCCGGTGAAGCCCAGACAGCGCGACGCGTCCGCCTGGAGCACGTCCACCGCGCCCGCCTCCAGCATGCGGAGGAAGTACGGGCCGCTGTCGCCGTACTCGCCCGCGGCGATGTCCAGGCCCGAGGGCCCGCCGTCGCGCACGCGGCGCAGGCCGGCCAAGTCGTCACTGGAGACGGGCTCCTCGAACCACGACACGCCGGCCTCGCGGAAGTCCCGCGCCAACGCCAGCGCCTGTTTCACGGTGTACGCGCCATTGGCGTCCACGAAGAGGGCGGGTCCGGGGCCCAGGGCCTCGCGCGCGCCGCGCACGCGGGCGGGGTCGGCGTCCGCATGGGTGCCCACCTTCATCTTCACGCGAGGGATGCCCGCGTCCGCCCAGTCCGTGAGCTGCGTCTGGAGTTGCCGGTCCGTGTAGCTGGTGAAGCCGCCGCTGCCGTAGAGGGGCGCGGCGGCGCGGGCCTGACCGAACAGCCGTGCGAGCGGCACGCCCAGCAGCTTCGCCTTCAGGTCCCAGAGCGCAGTGTCCACGGCGGACAGCGCCCGGGCCGCGAGCCCGCCGGAGCCCATGTTGCGCACCCGGCGCAGCAGGGACGCCATCCGCGCCGGGAGGTCCCAGGCGTCCTCGCTCACGAGCAGCGGGCCGAACGTGTCGCGGATCAACGCGGCGCCAGCCGCGGCTGCGTAGGTGTAGCCCAACCCACGCTGGCCTCCAGCCACGGGCTCCACGAGCAGCAGCGTGGTGGACGTCCAGGCGAAGGTGCCATCGGACTCCGGCTGGTCCGTGGGCACGGTGTACTCGGAGACATCGACCCGCTCGATGGGCGCGGCGCTGTCACGGCGGGTGGACGAGGGCATCGTGTTCCTTCGGGCCCCGAGGGCCTGACGGCTTCACGATGAAGCTAGGCGCTGGGTGCGGGATGGCAGTACGGCGAGGCCTCTCGCATGCACGCTGTCCGGGACATCCACCGGGCGCCCCGTGTGTCCTGCGCGTCTCCGCGATGGGCCGTTCCTAGAATGAAGGAGGAGCCCCGGACCGCTCGCCGGAGGGGCAGATTGGGAGGCGGGGCATGCGCAATCGGAAGAGGACTCGGGTCGCGGACCTCGCGGTGGCGCGGTGGAACCCGGTGCGCGATGTCGTGCTCCCCGGCGCGCTCGCGGGAACGCTGGGCGCCTTCGCGATGGCGGTGCTCGCCTGCGCGTTCTCAGGCGTGCTCCACGGCGAGCCCTGGAGGCCAGCGCTCCTCGTGGCGGGGCTGTTCTTTCGCGACGGCACGGCCCAGGGAGTTGGCGGGGTACTGCTTGGGCTGTTCATCCACTTCAGCATGGCGGGCGGGCTGGCCACGGGCTTCGCGCTCCTGCTGCCACGCCGGGGGACCGCCGTCGCGGCGCTCTGCCTGGGGGTGCTCTACGGCATGGGCCTGTGGACGGTGATGACCCGGCTGATGATTCCGTTCGCGTCGCCACCGCTCTCGCGCGAAGCCCCTACCTCGATGCTGTTCCTCCTGCACCTCGCGTTCGGCGCGGCGCTCGGCACTGTGCCCGCCGCGCGCGACGTCCTCACCCGCCTGGACCGGCTGCGCCGTCAGCTCCAGCGCTTGAAGGCCACCCCAGCCTGACGCTCAAGGCTCCCGAGGCCCCGCGGGCTCCGGTGGCCTCGCGCTCCTCGGGTCCTCCAGCGCTCCCGGCAAAGCCTCCACCGCGAACGGACCCGGCGGAATCGTGGGCCGGAAGCGCGTGTGCGTCTCCAGCACGCACACCGCCAGCAGCACCGCCACGAACACCACCGACGTCACCAGCACCAGCCCGTTGCTCGCGCGCTGTTCGCGCAGGTGCATGTAGAACAGGGCAATCAGCAGCCCCTTCGCTCCCGCGATGAGCAGCGCCACCGGCAGCGACCATGCGCCGTGATGCAACTTGTGCAGCCCGTACGTCAGCGCCGTCAGCAAGAGCAGCACCACGCCCACGACGAGCACGCCGGCCACACCCAGCTGACGCCCCGGCTTCTCCACCGCGTCCTCGGCCACGGGCCCGCTCCTCATGACAGGTACAGGATGGGATAGACGAACAACCAGATGACATCCACCAGGTGCCAGTACATGCCGCCCAGCTCCACCGGCGTCGCGTACGCCGGCCCGAACGTCCCCGACGCGGACCGCACGCCCAGCACCATCAGCACGCTCACGCCCACCGTCACGTGCAGCGCGTGGAGCCCCGTCAGCAGGTAGTACAGCGTGAAGAAGAGGCTCGCCCCCACGCGCGGCACCTCCGTGAACCGGTACGCGTCCCCCGGCAGCCCGCCGTCCTCCACGTGGTGCGCGTACTCCACGCCCTTCACCACCAGGAACATGATCCCCAACAGCGCCGCCACCAGCAGCAACGCGCCGCCCAACCCCGGCCTGTTCTCCCGCACCGCGTGCACCGCGAGCGCCACCACGATGCTGCTCGTCACCAGCAGGAACGTGTTCAGCGTGCCCAGCCCCACCTCCATCTTGAGCTGCGCGGCGCGGAACGCCTCCGGGTACACCGAGCGATACACGCCATAGGCCGTGAACAACCCCGCGAACAGCAACACCTCCGTCGCGATGAAGACCCACATGCCCAGGTACGCCGCCTGCTTGCGCGCGTCCTCGGAACCCCAGTGCTCCGTCACGGCCTCAGGCGGCATGCGGCACCTCCTCCCGCGCGTACTGGTGCGGACCCGTGGGGTACTCGGGCGTGGTGGTGAAGTTGTGCGTGGGCGGCGGAGACGCGCTCCTCCACTCGAAGCCTTCACTTCCCCAGGGGTTGTCTCCCGCGGCCGCGCCGTAGCGGAGGCTCCACGCCAGGTACCCCGCGATGGCCAGGAACCCGAACGCCAGCAGGGACGCGCCCGCCGTGGACGCCACGTGCAGCGACTGGAAGTGCGGCGGATAGTCCGCGTACCGCCGGGGCATCCCCAGGTTCCCCAGGAGGAACTGCGGCACGAACGTGGCGATGAAGCCGAAGATGATCAGCAGCGCCGCGCCGTTGGCCAGCTTCGTGGGGAAGCACCTCCCGAACATCTTCGGGAACCAGTAGTGCAGCGCCGCCAGGAACGCCATCACCGTCGCCCCCACCATGATGAAGTGGAAGTGCGCCACCACCGAGTACGTGTCGTGCCAGTGCAGGTTCAGCGACGTGGTCGAGTACGCCACGCCAATCATCCCCCCGAAGAAGAGGAAGAACATGAACCCCAGCGTGTAGATGAGCGGCGACTCGATGGCGATGGAGCCCCGGTAGAGCGTGCCCAGCCAGGAGAAGATTTTTATCGCCGTGAAGATGGCCACCAGCATCGACATGGCGCCGAACGCGCCGGAGCCGAAGACGGACTGGCCGGACGCGAACATGTGGTGGCCCCAGGTGAAGAACCCCACGAACGCGATGCCCAGCGTGGAGTACACAATCATCCGGTAGCTGAAGGAGTTCTTGCGGCTGAAGGCGGACACCGCCTCGCTGATGACGCCCATGGACGGCAGCACCATGATGTAGACGGCCGGGTGGCTGTAGAACCAGAACAGGTGCTGGAAGAGGATGGGGTCTCCTCCGCGCGCGGGGTCGAAGATGCCCGCGCCCACCACCCGCTCCAGCGCCACCAGCAGCAGCACCATGCCCAGCACCGGCGTGGCCAGCACCTGGATGATGGCCGTGCCGTAGACGGCCCAGACGAACAGCGGCACCTTCATCCACGTGAGGCCCGGCGCGCGCAGCGTGTGCACCGTGGCGATGAAGTTGAGCCCGGTGAGGATGGTGGAGAACCCGATGATGAACACGCCCACCAGCACCGGCAGCACCGCCGTGCCCGTGGTCGTGCTGTAGGGCGTGTAGAAGGTCCAGCCCGTGTCCGCGCCGCCCTCGAACATGCCCCACAGCGCGACGCTTGCGCCCAGCACGTAGAGGTACACGGACGCCAGGTTGAGCCGGGGGAAGGCCACGTCCCGGGCCCCAATCATCAGCGGCACCAGGAAGTTGCCGAAGGCGGACGGGATGGCCGGAATCATGAACAGCCACACCATGGTGACGCCGTGGAGCGTGAACATCCGGTTGTACGCCAGGTGGCCCATGACGGTGCGGCCGGGCGTGAGCAGCTCGATGCGCAGCGCCAGCGCGAACAGGCCGCCCACGAGGAAGAAGAAGAGCGTCAGCGCGAGGAACATCACCCCGATGCGCTTGTGGTCGTGCGTCGTGAGCCACGACCACAGGGTGCGCCCGTCCGACAGGTAGGACTCAGCGGCCGGTGGGGACATAGACGGGCTCCTCGGCCGCGGTGACACCCGGGCGCAGGGGACGCAGGGACTTGATGAACTCCACGAGCGCGCCGGTGTCCTCCGCGCTCAACCGGCGGTGGTAGCCCGGCATCACGGGCGCGTAGCCGGCCACCACCTTCGCCAGGGGGTCCATCATGGACTCGGTGAGGTACGCCTCGTCCGCGAGCACGGTGCCTCCGCCCTCCAGCGGCTCCATCCGGCCGTACAACCCCAGCCACGTGGGACCGATGTGCGGCGCGCCCGTCACCGTGTGGCATTGCAGGCAGCCCTGCGCGGCGGCGACGCGTTCTCCTCGGACGGCCATGGACTCCGGGGCGCGCGCGCCGGGCAGCGCGGCCACGGGGAGGTTGCGGCGCTGCGCGTCCTGCCACGCCTCGAAGTCCCCGGCTGACAGCACCACCACCTCGCCGCGCATCACCGAGTGGTCCAGCCCGCAGTACTCCGCGCACAGCACCAGGTGGCGGCCAGGCTTCGGCGCTTCGAACCAGATGTCGGTGTAGCGGCCGGGCACGGCGTCACGCTTCATGCGGAAGTCCGGCACGTAGAAGGAGTGGATGACGTCGCGCGAAGTGAGCAGCAGCCGCACGGGCCGGCCCGCGGGCACCACCAGCGTGTCGATGGCGCTGGGGCCTCCGGGATAGGTGAACTTCCACATCCACTGCTTGGCGGTGACGTACACGTCCAGCGAGTCCTGGGGCGGGCTCATCACCCAGACGAACTGCCTGAAGCCCAGGACGAACCAGAGCAGGAACAGCGACAGCGGCACGCCGATGAACAACCCCTCCATCCACGGGGCCGCCACCACATGCGGCGTGGCGTCCGACGCCGTGCGCCGGTGGTAGCGCACGAGGAAGAGGATGCCGACGGAGCCAATGCCCACCGCCACCGCGAACGTCGTGAGGAGCAGGACGAAGTGCAGGTGGTCCACCTTCACCGCGAAGGTGGAGCCCTGCTCCGGGAGGAAGAAGAGCCGGCGCAGCAGCTCGTTCATCGCGCGCCCCCTTCCGCTTCGGAGAGCAGCTGCCGCATGGCCGCGTCGATGGGCTGGTGGATGACGCCCGCGTCCATGTCCACCCAGCCGTAACCCTCCAGCCGCTCGCGCTGCCGGGCCTTCAGCGCGTCCGCTCTCCGGTCCAGCGAGAAGGGGGGCTGATCAATCATGCCGACCTGCTGGGTGCTCGGGGGCATGGGGAGGGGG